>JAFVOV010000012.1 GCA_017505675.1 Clostridia bacterium | reverse complement strand
TCTATTCATACAGAGACTGTTCAAGTGTATGCAGATAACCAAATTGGATACAAAAATAAAAACATTCAATTTAAGTCATCTAATATCGGGATAGATTATAATCCGTTTATAGATTATAAAGACGGTTATTATGAGATTAATACGATACAATATAATCAATTTTTGTTACACAAGGGACAATATATTCAAGGAACGAGTAAAATTGATGAGCAACTACAATGTTATAATGCAAAATTTTATATGGTTAAACAAAATGGATTCTATAGTTTTTTTGTTATAAACCAAAAAACAGGAACAAAAATTTGTGCGGGTGGTCGATTAAGAACAATTAGCAAAATAAAAGATATTAAATATTTTTACAATTATTTTTCTTTAATTTTAAACAAATATTCGTCTATATTTACTCCATATAGAAAAATACAAGAACAAATTTCTAACGAACTAAAACAATTAGGATTTGATGGTAAAATACACGGATGTATTATAGATATAAATTATTTTTGCCATATTTTGCTTGACCCGATAGATGGGAAATTGACTTTCTATTATTCGCCAAAATTTGGGATTGTGAAAATTTTTAATTCATTCGACTATTTAGTCCGTACTTTAATATGCAATAATGAAATTGAATTTGATACTCAATTACTAATTAAACATAAAGACTATTTAATATTACAACCAATTAAAGTTATAGAAAAAAATATTAGTGATTTTATGGTTGTAGATAGAAAGAATAGTATTTATGCATTATCTAGTAGAATAAATCAAATACAAAGAATTTTTGATTGCAATATATTACGCGAATGGAGTGACGATTGGGTACAAGAAACTTTAAATGAAAATAGTAAATATTTGGTTAAAACCTTCCCTGTTAAATCTGATGAAGATTGTGACCAAATTATTGCAGATAAATTTGACGAGTTTATAAATATAGAAAAAGAAGAAAAAGGTTTTGTGCTTTGGTCAGCAAAAAAATTGCTAAAGCAAGAAATGATGTATAGCATCTGTCGTAAATTTATATCAACTTATTTTAGTATTTTGGAAAAATATGATAAATTTGGTTTTGAGTATTGCATATGGGACAAAGAAAAAGATGAATATAATTATGTAAGCGTAAATTGTTGTTTTAAAGATGTTTTTTCTATACATAAAAAACTTTTAGCGAAAAAATTTGGTCATAATGATGTTTCGATTCGTTTGGACTATGATAAAACAAGCGCAGATATTACTGTAGATATAAAAGGAAAAAAAGAACTATTAAATTATATTGGTAATTACAACTATATCAATAATGAACTAGTGGAGATATCTGATTTGCAAGTAAAAAAAGAAATAGAATAAATTTCCAGACATCTGTTTTTATTTAAATTCTATGGGATATATAAGTGAAAAGCATAGTTTTTATTAAAAGTTGGGGAATTTTTTGTTAATAAACATTGTGATTTTGAATAATATATGATATAATATGTTATAGAAAAAAATCGTTGGGGAGTATTATTATGGATTTTCAAAAAATGTTTTTGGGTATTAAACCTAAAAAAGCGTTGAAGACATTAAAAAAGACTTTATTGCCGTTAAACTTGGCGCAAGCAGACAGAAGTTACAGAAAGAGAAATATTGATTACAAAGCAACTTTTGACGATTATAACAGTACTTATGAAATTACGCACCTTTTTGCGACTAAATATCACAACACCTTTTCGGCAACGGCTTATTTTTCAAGGGATAGAAGAATTCTAAAAGAAAAGAACGGTAAGGTTACGAAGTATGGTCGTTGGGAATATTGGATTAAAGCATCCGTGCTTTTCCACGCATTGCCGTTAAAAGAATATACTCAAACGCAAGCAAAATTAAAAGAAATATATCCGCAATTCAAAATTTATTTTTATAAAGACATAGTTGAAATCTCTATGGACCGCCACATTAAAAATCTTAAAGAAGCGGAAAAGTTGATTAAAGATTTTGCTTATCAATATAAAAAGGTAAGCGCTCAATTATTAAAGAATATGAACTATATTCACGACGAAATTCATAAGTAATACTTTTCATTATTAAACTAATTAAATTAAACCCATCTTTGCTCTACAAAGATGGGTTGTTTATTTTAGATAATGTAATAATTATTTATCAAATATTCGGTTTTTCATATTATTTTTTGTGAATAATTGACTATTTGTAAAAAAGTTGCTATACTTACAATATACACGAATTTATAAGGAGTTAATTTATGGCAAAAAGCACGAAAGACGTTTTGGCGCTTATTAAAGAAAAAGATATAAAGATGGTTGACTTTAAGATGGTTGACATTAACGGTCAATACCGTCACGTAACCATTCCTGCGGAAAACTTTTCTGAAGACACTATGAAAAGTGGTATCGGGTTTGACGCCTCTAACTACGGCTATGCAGTTGTTGAAAAGAGCGATATGGTTTTTATACCTGACCCCGACACAGCAGTTATCGACCCGTTCTGTGAAATTCCAACTCTATCCATGACGGGTAATGCAATGATAATAGGTAAAACGGAAAACTATCCGCTTAATCAATATCCTAGAAATATCGTTTTGGCGGCGGAAAAATATATGAAAGATTCCGGCGTTGCCGACACAATGCTTATTCTTCCCGAATTTGAATTTTATCTTTTTGATGAAGTTGGTTGGGAAGTTCAACCTAACAGTATAGGCGTTACCGTTGATGCTAAACAGTCGTATTGGAACAGCGCAACTGAAGGCAAGGGATGCATAGTTCCCAAGCAAAAGGCTTACCATATTGCAAAACCGTTTGATATTGCTTACGAATGCAGAAGTGAAATGTGTATGCATATGAAAGATGCGGGGATAGAAATTAACTATCATCACCCCGAAGTTGCTGCATCTGGTCAATTTGAAATCGAACCGCAACTTGGCGTTATGTCAAAAATGGCTGACGCAACAATGATGATAAAGTATATTATTCACAATACCGCAATGAAATACGGAAAAACGGCAACCTTTATGCCCAAGCCTATTTACGGCGAAGCGGGTAGCGGTATGCACGTTCATATGCTTTTATTAAAAGACGGTGAACCTGTTTTCTCTGATGATAACGGATACGCTCGTTTAAGTGAAACCGCTCACTATTTTATGGGTGGATTGCTTAAACACATTGCGTCGCTTTGCGCGTTGACTAACCCAAGCACTAACTCCTTTAAGCGTTTAGTGCCGGGATTTGAAGCGCCCGTTACGGTTGGGTACGCTACTTCTAACCGTAGCGCGGTTATTCGTATACCTGCTTATGCTAAAACGCCTAATAAACGCCGTTTTGAACTTCGTAACCCCGATGCAACCTGTAACCCGTATTTTTGCTATGCGGCAATACTTATGGCAGGTCTTGACGGTGTTAAAAACAAAATTGACCCGCACGCAAACGGATGGGGACCTTACGATATGAACCTTTATCATCTTTCTGATGAAGAAAAGGCTAAATTAAAGCATCTTCCCACGTCTTTAGAACAAGCGCTTACCGCGCTTGAAAACGACCACGATTATTTGACCGCTGGCGGAGTTTTCCCCGAAGAATTGCTTAAAAACTTTATCAAGGCAAAGAGAGAAGAATGCCGTCAACTTGCAGCCATTCCGCATCCTGCTGAATTTGATAAATATTATAATTTATAATACCAAACGCCACCATTTTTGGTGGCGTAAATTTTTGCTTTTTATTTGATTATAAGAGTTGACAAAGCATAAAAGTTAGGTTATAATAAAATTACGGAGCGTGACTGACGGATTTCGCGGATTACCGCGGGGGAACGCGCCGAATATAAAAGGCCGACCGTCTGGGCGATTCAATTTTTCAAAGTTGAATTGCCCTTTTATTATCTAACGGCAATTCAAAACTTTAAGGAGGCGTTATGGAACACAAGAATTGGAACGGATTTAAACAAGGCGTATGGCAGAATGAAATTAACGTGCGTGATTTTATTCAAACTAATTATAATGAATATACCGGCGACGGAAAGTTTTTGTCGGGCGCAACCGTCCGCACTAAAGCGCTTATGGATAAAGTAAACGCGCTTTTTAAAGAAGAAAGGAAAAAGGGCGGTGTGCTAGACGTTGATACCGATACGGTATCTTCGCTTACAAGTTACGCCGCAGGATATATTGATAAAGATAACGAACTTATCGTTGGTATGCAGACGGATAGCCCGTTAAAACGCGGTGTAAATCCTTTCGGCGGAATGAGAATGGTTAAACAGGCTTGCGAAGCCTACGGCTATAGTTTGAGCAAAAAAGTTCAAGAAGAATTCCGTTTCCGCACTACTCATAACGACGGGGTTTATCGCGCGTATACCGAAGAAATGCGCGCTGCTAGAAAGTGCCACGTTATAACGGGGTTACCTGATGCTTACGGTAGGGGTAGAATCATAGGGGATTACCGCAGGGTTGCCCTTTACGGCGTTGATAAACTTATTGAAGAAAAGAAAAAAGATAAAGCCGCTTTAGCAAACGGAACGTTTGATGCGGACAGAATACGCCTTGATGAAGAACTTTATCAGCAAATAACCTTTTTAGGATATTTAAAAGATATGGCGGCTATTTACGGTTACGATATAAGTATGCCTGCCTCAAACGCTAAAGAAGCAATACAATGGACTTATTTTGCTTACCTTGGCGCAATAAAAGAACAAAACGGCGCGGCAATGTCGTTAGGGCGCGTAAGCACGTTCTTTGATATTTATATTGAAAGGGATATTAAAGCAGGTGTTCTTACTGAAGAAGGCGCGCAAGAACTTATGGATGATTTCGTTATGAAACTCCGTATTGCAAGGCATTTGAGAACGCCTGAATATAACGAACTTTTCGGTGGCGACCCTATGTGGATAACCGAAGCGGTAGGCGGTATGGGGGATGACGGTAGAACGCTAGTTACTAAAAACAGTTACCGCATGCTTAATACTTTATATACGCTCGGCTCTTCGCCTGAACCTAACTTGACGGTGTTATGGTCAAATTCTTTGCCTAATGAATTTAAAAAATTCTGTGCTAAAGTTTCTGCAGATACCGATTCTATTCAGTATGAAAACGACGATTTAATGCGTCCGATTTACGGTGATGATTACGCTATTGCGTGTTGTGTTTCGGCAATGAAAGTTGGCAAGCAAATGCAATTTTTCGGCGCGCGTTGCAACCTTGCAAAACTGCTTTTAATAGCGCTTAACGGCGGTTATGATACTAGCAGTAATATAAAAATAGGTCCGCAAATGGGCGTTATGGCTGGTGATAAGTTGGATTACGAAAAGGTTAGTGAAAGATTTGACGAATACGTTAAATGGCTTATGCGCCTTTACGTAAATACTATGAATATTATTCACTATATGCACGATAAATACGCTTATGAAAAAACGCAAATGGCTTTGCACGATACTGACGTTCACCGCTTTATGGCGTTTGGTATTGCAGGGCTTTCAGTTGTTGCGGATTCGCTTTCCGCTATTAAATACGCTAGCGTTAAGCCTATAAGAAACGAACAAGGCTATATAGTTGATTTCGTTACTGAAGGGGCTTTCCCTAAATACGGCAATGACGACGATAGGGTAGACTTAATTGCTAAAAATACCGCGCATAAAGTAATTGAAGAACTCCGCAAAACGCCTACTTATAGGAATGCGGAACACACTCTTTCCGTTTTAACCATAACTTCAAACGTTATGTACGGTAAGAATACAAACGCTACGCCCGACGGTAGAAAGGCGGCTGAACCGTTTGCTCCCGGCGCTAACCCTATGCACAATCGTGAAGAAAACGGCGCTTTGTGTTCGCTTAATTCGGTGGCTAAAATCAGTTACGACGATTGCCGTGACGGTATTTCAAACACCTTCTCTATCACTCCCGAAGCGCTCGGTAGAGATGAAAACGAAAGAATTAAAAATTTAGTTTCAATTTTGGACGGCTATTTTGCTAAAAAAGCGCATCACATTAACGTAAACGTGTTAAACCGTGAAACGCTTATTAAAGCATACGAACACCCTGAAGATTATCCTAATTTAACGATAAGGGTATCTGGGTATGCGGTAAACTTCAATAAACTTACGAGGGATAAGCAGCTTGAGGTTATAGCCCGCACCTTCCACGAAAAAATGTAAAAAGGCGGATTTGTATGAAAGGATATATACATTCGTTTGAGAGCCTGGCGGCAGTTGACGGAGACGGGATAAGGTATGCAGTTTTTCTTGCGGGTTGTCCGTTAAGGTGTGCGTATTGCCATAATCCTGAT
>JAFVOV010000011.1 GCA_017505675.1 Clostridia bacterium | reverse complement strand
CGAATTTAATATGCTTAAAGACCAAAAAACTTCAAATATCGTTGGGGAAGGCGTTCTTACTCTTGATAGAAAGGGATTAAAATATGACGGCACTAAAAACGGCGAAAAATATTCTTTCTTTATTGAAAGTAAAAATTTACCCACTTACGGAATGTGTACCGATATTAGCAGATTTTACACTTTCGTTGACGGCAAGTTCGTGGAATTTTATCCCGAAAATAACGTGGTTGAAAAGTTTTTCCTTGCAACTGAAGAAATTCATCGCCTAAATGGTGGCAAATGGCAAGATTTTAAGTTTGAAAAATAATTTTAACGCGCGCGGAACTGTAAACGGTTTCCGCGCGTAAATTTTTTTGCTAAAAAATCGTTGACAAAAGAGCGCCTTTATGATAAAATTATCACATATTAAAGGCTTTGACGAAAAGTGCGCGTTATATCTAATCATCAGAGAAGTGGCGGTTGGTGCAAGCCATTGAAAGGGTTTTCGCGTTTGTAGTTTCCGAGCCGAGAGGAAGAAATCCCTTTTGGGAGAGTAGAACTTCTCCGTGATTGCTGCGTTAACGTCATAGGAATTGTTTGATTCCAAGAGTGGCGGAGTTTTCCGCAATTTGAGTGGTACCGCGGGTGCAATTAGCGCTCGTCTCAAAGTAAAAAACTTTGGGGCGGGTTTTTTTTTCGCCCATAGGAGATTTTTATGGAACAAATGACAGGACTTGATTTTAAGATTAAAGAGATGGCTGGGCGTATCCGAGAACTTCGTGAAATCGAAGGTCTTTCCGTATCGCAAATGGCGGAAAAAACGGGCGTTACAGAATCAGAATACCTTGAATGTGAAAATGGTAATAAAGACCTTAACTTTGCGTTCATTTATCGTTGCGCGCTCGCTTTATCGGTAAACGTAACCGATATTATTGAAGGTTATAGCCCTACGCTTAAAGGATACACCGTTACCCGTCACGGCTCTGGGCAGAAAATTGCGCAGGCTCACGGGATGACTTATTTTAACTTGGCTTACGCATTTAAAAACCGTATTGCAGAACCGCTTTACGTTCGTAGCGTATTTAACCCTGAAGCGCAAAGCAAAGATATTGAACTTACCACCCACGCGGGGCAGGAATGCGATATAGTCGTTGACGGCTATCTTATGGTACAAATAGGTGAACATAAAGAAGTTTTAGGTCCTGGTGACAGTATTTATTACGATAGTGACACTCCGCACGGAATGATAGCGGTAAACGGTAGGGACTGTATATTTTATGCAATAGTATTAAACCCCACGGGCGAACCTATCCCTGAACTTACCGACCTTAAAAAAGTTTCAGACGCGCCTAAAGCGCCTACTAAAAAAGACACCAAAGAGCGTATTTATCAAAAGTTTATTGACGTTGTTGAAGATGCAGACGGCACGCCTACTAAAATTACCTTTAAGAATGAAGATAAATTTAACTTTGCTTTTGATTTGGTTGACGCGCTTTCTGAAAGAGAACCTGATAAACTTGCAATGCTACACGTTGCAAAAGATAAAACGGTTAGAAGATTTACCTTTACTGATATTAAAAAGGAATCCAACCGCTCGGCAAATTACTTTAAGTCACTCGGTATTAAAAAGGGTGATAGGGTAATGCTCGTGCTTAAAAGGCATTATCAATTCTGGTTTGCAATGATAGGTTTGAATAAACTTGGCGCTATTGCAATTCCTGCAACCAACCAACTTTTAGAACACGATTTTGAATATAGATTTAACGCTGCCGGCGTAAGCGCAATAATATGCACTTCAGACGGCGATACTGCGCACCAAGCGGATATAGCCGCTGAAAAATGCCCGTCGTTAAAGCATAAGATTATAGTCGGCTCTCCGCGTGACGGCTGGCGCGATTTTAATGACGAGTATAAACTTTTCTCTACGCATTTTGAGCGTACGGAAAACTCGCCTTGCGGTAACGACCCGCTCTTAATGTTCTTTACTTCTGGAACGAGCGGATATCCAAAAATTGCAACGCACAACCATAAATACCCACTCGGTCATTTCCATACGGCTAAATACTGGCACACGGTTGACCCTGACGGTTTGCATTTTACCATATCCGATACCGGTTGGGCAAAATCAATGTGGGGTAAACTATACGGTCAATGGCTTTGTGAAGCGGCAACTTTCGTGTACGACTTTGATAGGTTTGACGCGGCTGATATTCTGCCTATGTTTGCAGAACACAAAATCACAACTTTCTGCGCGCCGCCTACAATGCTCCGTATGCTTATAAAACAAGATATATCTAAATATGATTTTTCTTCAGTTAAGCATATGTCTACTGCGGGCGAAGCGTTAAACCCGGAAGTATATTATCAGTTTGAAAAATTAACGGGGCTTCAGATTAAAGAAGGTTTCGGGCAATCTGAATCAACTATGCTCATAGGTAACCTTGTTGGTAAACCGCATAAGATAGGTTCTATGGGTAAACCTGCCCCGATTTACGATATTGATATAATTGATGAAAATGGAAATTCCGTTGCCGTTGGTGAAACGGGTGAAATAGTCGTAAACGTTAAAGACGGCGCTCCGTGCGGGTTGTTCTGCGGTTATTACGGTGACGAAGAAAAGACCAAAGAAGTTTGGCACGACGGTTATTATCACACGGGCGATACCGCTTGGCGTGATGAAGACGGCTTTTACTGGTACGTTGGTAGGGTTGATGACGTTATTAAATCATCTGGTTACCGTATCGGGCCGTTTGAAATTGAAAGCGTTATTATGGAACTTCCCTTCGTTTTAGAGTGCGGTGTTTCCGCTGAACCTGACGAAGTTCGTGGGCAAGTGGTTAAAGCGAGCATAGTGCTTGTTAAAGGCGTAGAGCCTACCGAAGAATTAAAGAAGGAAATTCAAACGTACGTCAAGGCTAAAACCGCACCGTATAAGTATCCTAGAATAGTAGTTTTCCGTGACGAATTACCTAAAACCGTCAGCGGTAAAATTCAAAGAAATAAATTATAATAAAAACGCCCCCGCATTTATAGCGGGGCGCTTTTGCTTTGTTCGAATAATAACCGCGCGTAGGCTCAAAATAATGTTATGCGCTACGTTAAAATATTCGTTGAAGTAATTGCAAAATTTTCACCGTCTGGCGGAATAAGACCGTTAGAAATAGTTTGGTCGGACGGAACTCGATATTCGGTAGATAGGGTAAAGTTTATTGACCGCGCGCCGTCAAGGGTAGGCTCGCTTATAAACAAGCGCTTTACCGTTACCGTTTGCGGTCAACAAAAATATTTGTATTACGTTGAAAGTGAAGAACGTTGGTTTGTGGAAAAGGGAATAAATGAGAACGATATTACACAGTGACCTTAATAATTTTTACGCCTCGGTAGAAACGCTTAAAAACCCCGAACTTAAAGACGTACCCCTTGCGGTATGTGGTAGCGTTGAAGATAGGCACGGCATAGTGCTTGCAAAAAATCAACTTGCAAAAAGTTTTGGCGTTAAAACGGGTGAAGTGCTTTGGGAAGCAAAAAAGAAATGCAAAAATTTAGTAACGGTTCTTGCCGACCACCCTTCTTATGCGAAAATTTCTAAAGAAGTTAAAAAGATATACGAACGCTTTACTGACGTTATAGAACCGTTCGGTATAGACGAATGTTGGCTTGACGTAACGACTTCTGTTAAAAACTTCGGCACGGGTGAAGAAATAGCGGAAAAAATTAGAAAAGCGGTAAAAAAAGAAATAGGCATTACCGTTAGTATAGGCGTAAGTTTTAATAAGGTTTTTGCAAAACTCGGTTCAGACTTAAAAAAACCCGACGCTATAACAGTTATAAATCCGCAAAATTATAAAGAAAAGATATGGGATTTACCGGCAGAAGAATTGCTTTACGTTGGTAAAGCCACCAAAAATAAACTTAACGGCATAGGCGTTCATACTATAGGCGAGATTGCTAACTGTGACGAGAAAATTTTGGTTAATCTTTTAGGTGTTTGGGGTAGCACTTTATACCACTATGCACGCGGGGAAGACGATTCGCCCGTGTTGGCTCGGCGCGAAGAAGAAGGCGCTAAAAGCATAGGCAACAGCCTTACCGATTATAAAGATTTGGTTAGTTTTGAAGAAGTTAAAACGCTTTTATTATTGCTTTCTGAATCGGTTGCGTCGCGGTTAAGGGAAAGCGGTTTAGGGCGCGCGAACACGGTTAAAATTTCCGTTACGGATAACCAACTTAAAACGTACACAAAGCAGACTAAACTTCTTCATCCAACAAGTTCTGCGCTCGATATTGCAAACACGGCTTACAAACTTTTTCAGTCGCTATATAACTGGCAAAATCCCGTTCGTGGGGCGGGTGTATCCGTGTCTGATTTTACTTTTGGTATGGAGCAACTTTCTTTTGATACCGACGCTGAAAAAGAAAATAAAAAAGATAGGCTAGACACCGCCGTTGACGGCATAAGGGCAAAGTATGGTAACGCATCCGTTCAACGGGCAAGGATTTTACAAGATAAAAAACTTGCGGGTATGGATATTAAGGGCGAAAAAGGTTCGCTCCGTGGGGATTTTTTTCAAGATAAATAAATATTTATCTTGTAGTTTATTTTGAATTAATGTTAAAGTGCTATTATTAAAATGAATTAAAATGGCAAATTTTGTTTTTCAAATTGTACTGTAGGAGAAAGGGTTTATGTCAGGTAACGACAGAATTATTGACGGCGAAGGTTTAAAGCGTTTATTTTATTCGGGCGCAATGAATT
>JAFVOV010000010.1 GCA_017505675.1 Clostridia bacterium | reverse complement strand
GAAAAAACACGACGCAATATTTTTAGGCGCGGTTGGCGCTCCGGGCGTACCCGACCATATTTCTCTTTGGGATTTATTATTAGTTATCCGTAAAAACTTTGACCAGTATATAAATTTACGCCCCGTTAAACTTCTTAAAGGCGCGCCCTGCCCGTTAAAAGACGCTAACGAAGAAGATATAAATATGACTTTCGTTCGCGAAAACACCGAAGGCGAATACGCTGGTAGCGGAAGTTGGCTTTTTAAAGATAAACCTAATGAAGTAGTTATTCAAGACGGTGTTTTTTCTAGAAAAGGTTGTGAACGCGTTATTCGCTACGCGTACGAACTTGCAAAAAAAGAAAACAAAACGCTCACTAGCATTAGCAAGGGCAACGCGCTTAATTATTCTATGGTATTTTGGGATAAGATTTTTAAAGAAGTAGGCAAAGATTATCCCGAAGTAAAAACTTATTCTTATTTGGTTGACGCTGCTAGTATGTTTATGATAAAAGACCCGAAAAGATTTGAAATCGTTGTAACAAGCAACCTATTCGGCGATATTTTAACCGACCGTGGCGCAGCCATTGCCGGCGGAATGGGGCTTGCGGCAGGCGCTAACCTTAACCCAGAAAGAACTTTCCCCTCTATGTTTGAACCTATTCACGGCTCTGCGCCCGATATTGCCGGTCAAGGAAAAGCAAATCCGCTTGCAACCGTTTGGTCAGCAAGTCAAATGCTTGACTTCTTTGGACACGAAAACTGGGGCAAAAAACTTATTGATATAATCGAAGAAATTTTAGTTGAAAAGAAAGTTCTTACCCCAGACCTTGGTGGTAACAGCACTACCGAACAGGTCGGCAACGAAGTTATTAGAAAAATTAAAGAAATTAAGTAGGTCTAATTATGCTTTATAAAAAGAACCTTTCCCCCGAACTTTCCGAAGAATTGTTTAAAAATCCGTCTTCAGAATATCGTGGCGCTCCGTTCTGGGCGTGGAACTCTAAACTTGATAAAGACGAACTTGCACGCCAAATAAAAGTTTTTAACTCAATGGGCTTTGGCGGTTTTCATATGCACGTTCGTCAAGGGCTTGAAACGCCGTATTTAAGCGAAGACTTTTTAGATTGCGTTCGTTTCTGCGCAGAGCAAGCCGAAAAAAACTCTATGCTAGCATATCTTTATGATGAAGATAGATGGCCTTCAGGCGTTGCTGGTGGATTCGTTACAAAAAAGCCTGAAAATAGGCAAAAATATTTAACAATGACCGTTACCGAACGCGCGGATTGCGCATTGACGGCTGAAGAGAGCGCAAAAACCGGTAAACCGTATTTAGTTGCAACCTTTGACGTTTCGATTGCTCAAAACGGAGAAATGGTCGGTTATAAAAAAATAGAAAAGAACACACCTTCTAAAAATAAAAAATATTTTTATTTAGAGCAAAAACAAGGCGGTGAACCGCGCTTTAACTATCAAGCGTACGTTGACACCCTTTCAAAAGACGCCATTGACGAGTTTATTTCAACCACGCACGAAAAATTCAAAAAATGCGTTGGCGATAAATTCGGCAAAAGCGTGCCCGCAATCTTTACGGACGAGCCACAAGTTTTCGGCGCTATACCGCCCCGTTCAGGTTTTTGCGATAAGGATGCTTACCTATCTTGGACTACTGATTTTAATAAAACTTTTTTTGAAGAATATAATTTTGATTTAACTGATTATCTACCTGAACTCTTTTACGCAACGGACGACGAACACGCGTATAAAACTCGTTTTTGTTATTACACGCATTTATCGGAAAGATTTTGCGTCGCTTATATGGATAATATAGGTAACTGGTGCGCTAAAAACGGTATTGCTATGACCGGGCACGCCGTCGGTGAAGACGCGCTTTACGAAACTCTTTTGCAGACTGCCGACGTTATGCGCGAATATAAAAATATGCAAATCCCCGGCATTGATATTTTGTGTGACGACGTTGTATTTAACACGCCTATTCAATGCCGTTCGATAGTAAGGCAATACGGCAGAGAAGCCATGCTTTCCGAACTTTACGGGGTTACCGGCTGGGATTTTGATTTCCGCGGGCATAAATATCAAGGCGACTGGCAAGCCGCGTTAGGCGTAACCGTACGCGTTCCGCACCTTGCTTGGCAATCAATGAAAGGCGAAGGCAAGCGCGATTACCCTGCTTGCATATCGTATCAGTCCGCTTGGTACGATAAATATAAGTATATCGAAGACCATTACGCGCGCATAAATACCGCTATGACTAGGGGCAAACCCGACGTTAAAATTGCAGTAATATACCCTATTGATACTTATAAAATTGCTTACGCTTCCTTTGCGGAAACTAGCGCCCTTCGCAATGAACTTGACGATAACTTTAAAAACACTACCGAATGGCTACTTAAAGGCGGTTATGATTTTGACTTTATATCAGAATCCCTACTCCCCGACCTATGTAGCAATGGCTCTAACCCGCTTTTGGTTGGTAAAATGGAATATGATACAGTAATTGTTTCCGACTGTATGACTTTAAGACCGCACACTATTAAAGTTTTAAATCAATTTAAGAAAAGCGGTGGCAAACTTATATTTAAAGGTCGTTTGCCGTATCTATGCAACGGTGAACCTAGCGAGAGCGCTAAAAACGTTATTCAGGGCGCAACGGTTATTCACAACTCAAAAGCAGACCTTTACCGCGAGTTAAAAAATCAATTTGTTGCCGATATTAGAGATGAGTTCGGCGCAAAAACCGAAAATTTAATGTGCAGTATGCGGATTGACGGCTTAAACAAATGGCTTTTTATCGCGCACATGTTTAAGCCAAAACTTCCACACACAATAACTAAACAAAAAATTTCCGTTCGCATTAAAGGGGTGTATAAACCTTTACTTTTTGATACTTTAAGCGGAGAGATAAAAAGATTACCGTTTGACACCGACCAAAATTCAACGGTATTTTACACAACTTTATACGATTTAGACACTCTTTTAGTTAAGTTTGTTCCAACTTATAGCGGAGACTGCTTAAAAGAAAATATAACCGATAAAGTTTTTAATAAAATACAAGTTCCGTTTGAAGTAGACTACGCGCTTTCCGAGCCGAACGTTCTTCTTTTGGATATGGCAAAATATTCCGTCGATAATGAAGAACTTATAAATACCGAAGAAATTATGCGCATTGACAATTTAGTCAGAAAAAAACTAAACCTTCAGTCGCGCAGGACTAAATTCGTTCAGCCTTGGGCGGTATCAAATTCCCCAGAAGAGCATAACTTAAAATTAGTTTATACCGTTGAAAGTGAAATTGATATTGAAGGCGTGGCGTTGGCGTTAGAACACCCGGAAAGCACCACGATAAAACTCAACGGAAAATTAGTTGAAAATACCGTTACGGGTTATTACGTTGATAAAGATATAAAAACCGTGGCGCTACCAAAAATAACTAAAGGCGCTAACGAACTTGAACTTTCTATGCCGTTCGGTCTGCGCACGGACGTTGAAGCGTGCTATCTTATAGGAAATTTTGGAACTACTTATATCGGCAGAAAAACAAAACTTATTTCCCGACCTAAAACACTTTCGTTTGGTGACGTTACACGTCAAGGTTTTGCTTTTTACGGTGGCAACGTTATATACAACACGAAAATTTCTTTAGATAAAAATAGCGATATTAAAGTTACGGTTTCGCATTATAGAGGCGCGGCAGTATCGGTATTATTAGACGGAAAAGAAGTCGGTATAATTGCTTTTCACCGTTTACTTTAAATATAAACGGCGTTAAGAAAGGCGAACACTCAATTACTTATATTCTACACGGCACAAGGTATAACACCTTTTCTGCTTTACACAACTTGGACGCCGACGGAAAACGCAACTATATAGGCCCTGACTACTGGCGCACGGCTAATGAAGGTTGGGCTTATGAATATACCACAAGACCTATGGGAATACTTAAAACACCTATTGTTGAAGTATCACCTATAGACTAGTAAAAAAACACCCGATTACCGTATTTGGTAATCGGGTTTAATTTTATTTTATTTCAAGAATTTTCAAAACTTCAACTATTTTATCAATAGCCTTATCCATTTGCTCAGTAGTGTGAGTCGCCGTATAACTCGTGCGGAGCAACGCTTGCCCAACGGGGGTTGCTGGTGAAACTACGGGATTAACGTAAACACCGCGGTCAAAAAGCAGTTTACAAGCGGTAAACGCCTTTTCATCTTCATAAGTATAGATAGGAATTATAGGCGTTTGGTCTATAGCGATTATATTTACGTTATTCGCCCTTAAACCATCACGCATATAATTGCTTATATCGCGGAGCGCTTTTACCCTTTCAGGCTCTCTCTTTAATATCTCAAGCGCCTTTCTTGCGCACGCAACGTTTGCAGGGGTTATACTTGCGCAGAAAATAAACGGGCGGGAAACGTGGCGAACGTATTCGCACACTTCCTTTTTAGCAGCCATATAACCGCCCAAACTTGCTAGTGACTTTGAAAAAGTACCCATATAAATATCAACTTCGTCTTCTAGCCCAAAATATTCTGCAGTACCCCTTCCGTGCTCGCCCAAAACGCCTAAACCGTGCGCGTCGTCAACCATAACGCGCGCGCCGTATTTTTTAGCAAGCGCAACGATTTGTGGTAACTTACAAATATCGCCACCCATACTGAAAACGCCGTCAGTAACTATTAAAATACCAGAGTTAGTGGTATCAATAGATTTTAACTGCCTTTCAAGGTCATCCATATCCGAATGGTTATAACGGAGCATTCTTGCAAAAGATAATCTGCAACCGTCGTAAATGCTGGCGTGATTTTCTTTATCGCAAAAAATATAATCAGTTCTACCTGCGATAGCGCTTATAATACCTAAATTACTCTGAAAACCCGTTGAAAAAGTAACTACGTCTTCTTTACATAAAAATTCTGCAAGTTCTTTTTCTAACGCGACGTGCGAATCAAGCGTACCATTTAAAAACCTACTGCCAGAACAGCCACTGCCGTAACGTTCAAGCGCTTTTACGCCCGCTTCAATTACTTCAGGATGAGAAGTTAAGCCCAAATAGTTATTTGAACCTATCATAATCATATCTTTCCCTTCCATAATAACTTCAGGACCTTGTTTGCTGTTAAGTTGGTGGAAATATGGGTAAATACCCGCTTTTTTTGCCGCGTCAACGTGGTCTAAACGACATTTTTTGAATAAATCCATAATTAAACTTTTACCTTTATTTCGTTTATAGGTCTATTATACTACTTTTTGCCGTTTAAATCAATTAACTGTAACTAAATTTTAATACCGCTAATTAAGCGCGTTTCTCTTCTCGCGGGATTTAAAAAACTCGTATGCCTTATCTGGTTTTTCTTGCCCGTATAAAAGATTATAAAGTTTCAAATTTTCCCTTTCTAACCTAATAATTCTATCTTTAAGGTATTCGTTTTCACGGCGAACGCTTTCTGCAATCTGACCAACTAGACCGTTTATTTCCGTTTTCAACCTTTTTAATTGACTTTCTGAAACAACTTCTTCAACGCTCTTTTCCCCGTCAAAGCAGACGTTCTTTCCTTCATTTTTAAGTTCTGCAATAATTTCAGCAATAAGATGTGGCTTACATTTCATAGCGTTTCTAAACTTGTTTTGATAGCGAAGCGCCATTTTAGCATCACCATCAGAAAGTTCCATTATTGCGCTTCTAACTGAATACCCTTCGTTTTTCATAACCAAAATTTTTTTGATAAGTTCTTTTTCTTCTTCCCCGTTAAACTCTACAATTTTACTTACCGATAATGGTTTGCCGTCAAAATACTTTTGACAAAAATCAGCGTCGGTATTAGTCTTTTTTGCAAGCGCGTAATATAAATTTCTAACCGTTCCTTTTGCCTTGCCACTCTTTTTTCCGTAAGAGTAAAACACTTCAGTTAAATTCATATTTCCTTTGTTTTTTAAAAATTCTGCAAGACCTATTACGTCCTTTTCTCTATACCCGTAAATTTTTTCCATAAAAGTTTCTCCTTTCATATAATTTAGTTCGATAGAGTTATTGACATAATAAAGTAAAATTATACATACAATTTAAAGATGTATTATTATTTTTCAGCAGATTACCCTGCGATTATAAAAATTAACGGAATTTATTACGGTTCTATTACCGAAACGGTAAAATCTTTAAGGTTAGAAAACTGCCAACCACCTTTTATTGAAGTTTGCCCTTTAGGCTCGTCAGACGGCGCTTTTAATTTTATTCTTGACGAAAATTTTTTATCACACCCTTTTAATCGAGCAACCGTTACCGACCTAATAGGCGGATTTTTAATTAAGTTTGAGCCACAAAAAACAGGTGGGGATTTTAAGGTTTACCGACAAGAAAAGTTTTCTAACGCTATAGTTACCGTATTTAATGAAAACGGGTGTAAAATTTCCGTTGAAACGGAAAAAGATTTTTTAATTGAGCCGGTAAACGTTTCCGTTTTTGACGCGAGTATTTTTTTAACGGAAAGCAACAACAAAAATCTTTTAGCAGTAAACGTGAACGGAAAGCCTAATATGCTTTATTTATTTGACTTTGACGATAAAATTAGAACGGTTTTTTCTAGAGCGATAAATTCTTTTAATTTAGACGGGGGTATTTTTACCACCGAAACGCCGTCTGATATAGTTAAGCATAAAATCACCGCCCGTTGGGAATGGATTGACGGCGCAATGAAAGAAACTTCGCGCACAATAGAAAGAAAAAGCGGTTTTGACAGCAGTAAAGTGCCGTTAATGTTAATACCTTACGTTTTCATTGAAGAACGGCTTGTTGGCTCAACGGGCGCGGAGTATTTAAGCGAAGGCGTGAAAGAAAATTTGGATAAAATTTCATCATATTTAGGCGAATTTATAGGCGTTATGCCACCGCCCGTATTTAGAAAAATTGAAGAAGTTGGGCTGATATATAAAAACGGTGAAAATAAATATAAGGTTAATTATTTTACTTTTGAGATTGAAAACGGAAAAATTTGTAATATAAAAAAGTCGGCTGATTAGCCGACTTTTTTGAATAATTTTTTATTAAACTATTTTTGCTGAAACCACTTTTGCAGCGAGCGCGCCGTTTGCAGTTACGGGAATATATACGCTATAATAATCATAGCAAACTAAACCCGCTTTATTTTCAGTATCTTCTGACTTATAAAGATTTTCAACCGCGTTGCTATCAAAATCTTCTGCAAGCGCAATATTGAAAGTTAAACCGTAATTTTCATTCGCTTTAGTTGCGTCGTAAGTTCCGGTATAGTAAATAACGTATTCGTCATAATTCGTGCTAGTTGCAAACGCCTTGGTGAGCGCGTCTAAAGCGTCAACGTTATTTTCATCAGCCGTATCGTATTGACCGAATACACAGAAATACCCGTTATAAGCAGAAATAGTTTCTGTGGGAATAAACCAAGTTGACCTACCAGACTTCATAGCCGTGCTACTAGTGGTATAACTGCCGTCTGCTTTCATCCAACTTCTCCAAAGACCTACCGAGCCTTTTGCGTTTACCAAATTAGAACCGGTAGTACCGCCTTTTTCAAATTCGCCCTTGGGAAGTTCGGGTTTAACGGTGTTTTCTTTTACTATGCTATTATCGCTAGCAATTAAATCACCTAGCATTATTTGCGAACTGTAAGAAGAGTTTTTGAATTTATAAAAAGCCGTACCGTCATAATGCCCTTCTTTAACGTAATTAACGATAGCATCTACCGTAGTGGGCGCTAAATGGCGATAAAGGTCAATGCTTAACGTATAATCTTGCATACTGCCGTTATCTGCGTAATCATAAACCTGAATATTGAGTTCTAGTTTTTTAATATCTTCGCAAGCGGTAAAGTTAAAGCAAGCAAAAAGCGCAAGCATAACCGCTACGAGATTGATGAACACTTTTTTCATTCTTTTCATATATTACTCCAAAATAATTTTGTTACTAATATATTTTACCTATTTTTTACTAACTTGTCAATAAAAGTAAACTGATTAGTAACTTTAATTTGTATTTAAGGCGGTTTTTGTGATAAAATCTACAAAAAACTATAAAACAAAGGGCGCTACGGAAAATCCGTAACGCCTCACTTTGATTTTTTTACACTTTGTTTTTTGAATAATTATTCAGCAACAACGGTAGCGCCAGCTTCTTTGAACTTCGCAATCATAGCGTCAGCATCTTCTTTAGAAGCATTTTCTTTAATTACTTTGCCGTTTTCAGCAAGAGCCTTTGATTCAACCAAGCCCAAACCGGTAACGTCCTTAATAACTTTGATAACGCCGATTTTGTTAGCGCCAACTTCTTTAAGAACTACCTTGAATTCGGTCTTTTCTTCAGCAGCAGGAGCGTCTGCAGCAGCAGCGGGAGCAGCAGCAACTGCTACGGGAGCAGCAGCGCTAACGCCGAATTCTTCTTCTAAAGCCTTAACGAGTTCGTTAAGTTCTAAAACCGTCATACCTTTAACTTCTTCTAACATTTTTTGAATGTCTGCCATTTTTCTATCCTCCATAAATCCTTTTTTATAATTTTAATTTTTTTTAGATTTTTAATTTGTTAATAACTTTTAAGGTGTTATTGAGCCTTTTTTTCCGCAATTGCGTTAAGCGCAACTACTAAACCGCGTGGCATAGCGGTAAGTACGCCAACGAAATTGGTAAGCGGAGCCTGCATAGAACCGAGCATCTTTGCAATAAGTTGTTCTTTGCTGGGCATATTTGCAAGTTCTTGAACGCCTTTAGCGTCAACTTTGCCACCATCAACGAAAGCACTCTTTACAGATACTTTGTCTTGATACTTCTTTGCTGCTTCAACGATAACTTTTGATGCGCCCGTTTCGTCTGCGCCGAAAGCAACTGACGTAGGACCATTTAAATCGTCATCAAAATCGGTAACGCCCATATCGTTGAACGCGCGTTTAACCAAAGTGTTCTTTAAAACTTTGTATTCAACGTTGTTCTTTCTGAATTCACGACGGAGTTCGGTATCTTCTGCAACGGTAAGACCGCTGAATTTAACTAAAACAACCGACTTTGCGTTTTGAATTCTTTCCTTAATGTCTTGAACTAATTGTACTTTAGCATCTCTATTTGCCGACATCTATTGATACCTCCTTAATTTAATGAAAAAGCCCTTGCAGACCAAAACGGAATACAAGGGCATAAAGTTAGCCTTATAAAATATCCGCCTCGGTTGGTCTGCTTTTAGATAAGCAAGTTAACACCTACTGTCTTTGGCTATTTAGTTTACTTTGAGATTATAACACTAAATTTTATAATTGTCAACTAAATTTTAGCGTTAATTTTTACGCCAGGGCCCATAGTGCTTGCAAGGGATACGCTTTTAACGTATTGACCTTTTGCAGCAGCAGGTTTTGCCTTAACGATTGCTTCCATAAGCGCTTCGTAGTTTTCTTTAAGTTTTTCGCTACCGAAACTCTTTTTACCGATTGCGCAGTGGATAATAGCGTTCTTATCGAGTCTGTATTCAACCTTACCTGCTTTGGTATCTTTAATCGCTTTAACAACGTCCATAGTAACGGTGCCGGATTTCGGGTTAGGCATTAAGCCTTTAGGTCCTAAAATCTTACCGATACGTCCAACAAGACCCATCATATCAGGGGTGGTGATGATTACGTCGTAATCAAACCAGTTTTCCGTTTGGATTTTTTGAATCATTTCTTCTGCGCCTACGAAGTCTGCGCCAGCAGCCTTTGCTTGGTCTGCCTTTTCACCTTTAGCAAGAACTAAAACTTTAACTTCTTTACCGGTACCGTTAGGAAGAACGAGAACGCCTCTAACCTGTTGGTCAGCCTGTTTGGGGTCAACGCCCAAACGAACGTGAAGTTCAACAGTTTCATCAAATTTTGCTTTTGCGGTATCTAAAACCAAGCCGATTGCTTCGTCAACTTCATAAAGTTTGGTTGATTCGATAGCCTTTACGCTATCTATATATTTTTTTCCGTGTTTCATTTAATTTACCTCCTGTGGTACTTTCGGGTTAAAAACCCTCCCACTTAATACTATGTTCTTAATCTACGACTTCAACGCCCATGCTTCTAGCAGTACCTGCAATCATGCTCATTGCACTTTCTAGGGTATTTGCGTTTAAATCAGGCATCTTGAGTTTTGCTATTTCTTCAATTTGCGCCTTGGTTATCTTTGCAACCTTATTCTTGTTGGGTGCTGCGCTCGCGCTTTCAATACCGCACGCCTTTTTAATGAGTACGGGTGCCGGCGGAGTTTTTAAGATAAACGTAAAGGAACGGTCTTGATAAATGGTCATAACGACCGGAATAATAAGACCAGCCTGATCTTGAGTCTTCGCGTTAAATTCTTTGGTAAATCCCGGAATGTTAATACCGTGCGGACCTAACGTTGAACCTACGGGCGGACCGGGTGTTGCCTTGCCTGCGGGCAGTTGCAATTTAACGATTGCCGTAACTTTCTTTGCCATAATTGTTTCCTCCATTTGGTGGTACTACCGTTGCGCCAGTGTTAAAAATTTAACGCAACTCCCACTCTATAACAGTCGGTCTATAAACCGAAAGTAGACTATATTATATATTTAAATAATGTTTACGCTTGTTCAGCAGAGTCCCCATCAACGGAAACTTTTTTAACCTGAACGAAGTCAAGTTCAACGTCGGTTTTTCTACCGAACATTTCAACGTTGACCATAACCTTTTGCGTTGCTTCAACTAGCGAAGTAACCACGCCCGAGAATGATTCAAGCGGGCCTGATACTACGGTAACGGTATCACCAACGGTAAAGTCTATTGATAACGCAACTTCTTCTAAACCCATTCTTGCAACTTCTTCATCAGTTAAAGGAAGCGGTCTGCCTTGCGGACCAACGAAACCCGTAACGCCTCTGGTGTTAGTTACCAAATACCAAATATCGTTGCTATAAATCATTTTCAAGAAAACGTAGCAAGGAAACTTCTTTCTTTCAACAAGTTTTTTCTTGCCGTTAGCCTTTTCTTCAAGAGTTTCTTCCATAGGAATTTTAATCTCAAAGATGTTTTCTTGCAAGTTATTGTTTTCAATGAGTTTTTCAAGGCTGTCTTTTACCATAGCCTCGTAACCGGAATAGGTATGAATGACATACCATCTTTGTTGTTCTGCCATCACACTCTCCTTAACTCTTCGGTGAAATCAATTCTAAAAGTTGGGATAAACCGAAATCGAACGCGGTAATAACGACCAAGAAAACTAGAACAACTGCTAAAACAACGCCCGTCTGTTTAACTACTTTTGCAAAGTTAGGCCAGTTGACCTTTTTAAGTTCAGAAAAAACGTCTTTGATTTTAGCGCCCATTCTTTTAAAGAACCCAGGCTTTTTGTTCTTGTTATTCTTTGCCTTTTTTACTTCTTTTTGCTGTTTAGCGTTATCGCTACCGACAAAATCACCGGTAACAGCGGTCTTTTCTTTTTTCATTTACGCTTGCCCCTTATAGTTTTAGCCTTAAGCAGGCTTATAAAAGCGATAATAAACTTATTTCGCTTCTTTATGAGTGGTATGCTTTTTGCAGAATTTGCAATATTTTTGCATTTCCAATCTTTCGGTATCGTTCTTTTTATTCTTGAACGTATCGTAATTCCTTTGCTTACATTCCGTGCAAGCCAACGTAATCTTTGCTCTTGCGCCTTTTGCTGCCATAATGCACCTTCCGAACATCAAAAAATTAACACCCCGAAACCGAGATGCTAATTGATTATACTAAATAACGTATACATTGTCAAGTTTTTCAAGCGATTTTTTAAACTTTTTAAATAAAAAACACTAATTTTTTAAACGTTTCCCACATTTTGACTTATAAAACAAAATCAACACAAGATATTGAAATTATATTCTATAAATATTCGGCAAGTTTTGCGTAAAGATTGCCTTTTTCTATAATTTTGCCTATTCTCTCTTGCGATAAAAGCGCAATTTGCCTTTCTCCGTCAAAGACCGCAATTTCATTTACGGCGTTTTCATCTAATATGCTCATCATCTTTTTAACCGACGCGTTTTTTTCAAGCGCCTGCTTTTTAAAAGGCATACCCCTTTTTAACTTTTCAACGGTTAGCGAATTATAGATTTTAATATATTTATTATTTTTTGCCTTACCAAACGTTCCAAAAATTACGAATAGTGAAAAAAACAGCAAGGAAACGTTTACCGTGTAAAAAAGCGTTAAAATAAACAAAGCAAATAAAACACCGGCAACCATTCCGCCGATTACGCCACAAATTTTACCCGCGCGCTTTTCACCGAATTTCCCCGATAAATACGCTGAAAGTATTCTTCCACCGTCAAGCGGAAAAACGGGCAAAAAATTTATTAGCGCCATTGCAAAGTTTGCTTCCGCAACCACGTCGGTATAAGCGTAACTTTCAGGATAAATCCACCACGTTGCAACGAAAAGCATTCCTATTAAAAGGTTAAGCGTTGGACCAGACAGGGCAATTTTAATCTCGTCTGAAAATTTAAGACCGTCAATATTTCCCGAAACGACTGCGCCAAAGGGCATAAGCGTAATTTTATTAAGCCTATACCCAGCGCCCGCCGCAGAAAAGGAATGCCCTAATTCATGCGCAACGGCAGTTATCGTATATATTACGAATACGAAAATCCTACCCGTGAGCGCATAATAAAGCCCAAAGATATAAAATAGCGGATGAACGGATAAACTTATACCACCCATACCACCGAACTGTCAACTATTTGATAGTCGGAAATAACTACGCCGTCACCACTCATAAAGCACATACTTGCATCTTCGCCCGTGTAATATCCAACGGGTATGTTTGAATATACCAAATCACCACTAACAGCGTAAGCGTGTTTTAACCCGGAAAGCACAGTTTTAAAATTATCGCTATGAGTAATTTCCATCATAAAAAGTCCGTCGTCGCCCTGCGTAACAGCAGAAACAGTTCCGTCGCACGGAGCGTAAACGCTACCTTTACCCGCAAACGAAATTACGCCTGCCTCAACGGCAACCGTGCCGTCACCAACGGAAATTACGGGCGCAAAATCTTCATAAGTGCGCGCGTCTACCACTTCGGTTTCCGAGCCGTTACCGAAAACGCTTTTTAAAAATACGTTTATACCGCTATCAGCGTAAAATGCGTTAGTTAAAAAGATAGTCGCTATTAAAACGCCGATAACCGCAAGTTGCACGCCAACCACGGTAAACTTAAACGGTTTTTTCTTTTTCTCGGTTGCGGAATAAACGCTTGCCGTTTCAAGAGCGCCGTTTTCAACGCTATCATTATTATAATCCGCATCAACCACCGTTTCCGATACGGCTTGCTCGCTTGGCGTTTCTTCTAAAGGCGCAACGCCGTCTTGCGAGTTAATTCTATTAAGCAATTCTTCTTTAACTGCTTCGGGGTTGACTTTTTTCTTTTTACCGTTTCTCTTTCTTTTAGTTACGGTTTGGGTAACGCTACAAGTATTTACCGGAATTTCCAGCATTGAAGCGTATTGCAATTTTTCATTCATATCCGTTCTCCTATCCCTATGATTTATAATGCTACGTCACAAAAAATGACTGATTAGTAATTTTTCCGCTAAAAATCAGTCAGAATTTGTGTCAGAGCCATTTATAAAAATATATGAATAAAAAAATCACGATATACCAAAAAACCGCCGCAAAAAATTTATTGCAGCGGTTTTTTTGTCGAAAATAAAATTATCCGTTAATAAGTTTTTTAATTAAATCCGTTCCCTTTTCTACGAAGATACCAGACTTTTCAGCCTGTTCTTCATCATAACACTTCGAACAACCATCAAAAGGTTTATTACTTCTATAAATTAAATAAGGCACGGGGTCGGCGCAATGCGTCATAATTGATATAGGCGTTGGGTGGTCGGGCGCAATAAGCATTGCAAAATCTTCGCCAGCGTCTTTCAAACCTTCGGCAACCGTTTTAACCACCTTATCAATTTCACCTATAGAGTAAATCTTATGTTCAGCGTCGCCGTGGTGACCACATTCGTCAGGGGCTTCCATATGAACGTAAACAAAATCTAGTCCGCCTTTAAGCCCTTCAAGGCACGCCTTTGCTTTGCCGGCAAAGTTAGTATCGTAATTACCAGTTGCGCCGTCAACTTCAATAACACGCATTTTTGCAAGTTTAGCAATCCCTTTAAGTAAATCTACCGCAGAAATAATACCGCCTTTAAGCGAAAACTTATCTTCAAAACTCTGAAGAGCAGGTTTAGTGCCTTCTCCCCAGAACCAAAGGGAATTGGCGGGGTTTTTACCCTTTTTAACCCTTTCAACGTTTATAGGATGATTTTTTAGAAGTTCATAAGATTTTTCCATTAACGCAAGTAACTTTTTACCCGCGTCAGATTTAGGCAAATATTCTTTAACAGGTTTACCCGTAATATCGTGCGGCGGGGTTAAGTCGCCAGCCACCACGCCGTTATTCATAACCAAGCAATGGCGGTAACTTATCCCTGCGTAAAGGGTATAAATATCGTCGTTTAATTCTTTTGCAAGATATTCAATGAGAGTTTTTGCTTCTAAAGTAGATATTTCACCCGCGCTGTAATCAACCATAGTTTTATCCGCGTAGTTTATTTCATCCGTAACGGTTACTAAATTTGCGCGCGCGGTAACGTCAGTATCCTTTAGGTCAATACCGATAGACGCCGCTTCTAGCGGTGAGCGCCCCGTATAACATTCGTGCGGAGCGTAACCTAAAACGGAAAGATTTGCAACATCACTACCCGGTTTCATTCCACACGGAACGGTACGGCATAAACCGACTTCACTATTTTTAGCAAGCCCGTCTATATAAGGTTTATTTGCAAGCATAAGCGGGGTTTTTCCGCCCAAAGACGGCTGGCGGTAATCTGCCATTCCGTCCCCTAATATTACAACGTATTTCATAATGCACTCCAGTCAATCGGCTCTATGCCGAAAGAAGATAAATATTCGTTAGTCTTTAAATAATGTCCACATCCAAAAAAACCGTTATACGCAGATAGCGGGCTAGGATGCGCGCACTCTAAAATTAAATGCTTTTTACCGTCTATAAGCGGTTTCTTACTGCGAGCGTTGCCACCCCACAATAAGAATACAACGTGTTCTTTTTTATCGGAAATCTTCTTTATAATACTATCGGTAAACAATTCCCACCCTTGCCCTTTATGCGAATTCGCTTGATGCGCGCGCACGGTAAGAACGGTGTTAAGCAGTAACACGCCTTGTTTTGCCCAACCGATAAGGTTTCCGCTACTTTTGGGTTTAATGCCCGTTTCCGCTTCTAATTCTTTAAACATATTAACAAGTGACGGCGGTTTATCAATGCCGTCCGGCACGGAAAAAGAAAGCCCCATTGCTTGACCTTCGTTATGATAAGGGTCTTGCCCCAACAAAACTACTTTAACGTTATCAAAAGACGTATATTTCATACTGTTAAATATATCGTACATTGAAGGATACACCGTTTTGGTAGAATATTCAGTTTTTAGAAATTCACGCAGTTTAAGATAATATGCAGATGAAAATTCATCTTCTAAAATCTTATCCCATTCTTCAGTAATTTTTATCATAAGTATCCTTTAACTTACCGCTTATTAGATATATAATATCATATTTTAATTGACAAAAGCAATATAATTTTATATACTGACCTAAAGGATTTTTATGGAACTTTACGAAATTATTTTAATAGGCATAGCCTTATCAATAGACGCGTGCGCGCTGACCATTGCAAATTGCGCAACTTATAAAAAGACTTTGACGATAAAAAACGAATGGTCAATGCCGATTGCGTTTGCAATATTTCAAGGCGTTATGCCACTTATCGGTTATTATATAGGTTATCTTTTTTCAAGCGTTATAGGCACTATTACAGATTATATTACAGCCGTTATATTTTTTATTTTAGCAATTAAAATCGTTATAGATATTTTCAAAGAAAAACAATGTAGCGTTTCAGAAAAAGAGAAAAAATGTAACGACAACGCAAAATTTACTTTAGCGGTTTTATTAGTTCAAGCGCTTGCAACCAGCATTGACGCGCTTGCAGTAGGCGTAACCTTAATAAACTTAACTTTTTCAGTATATATTGCAGTTGCGGTTATAGCGGTGGTAACTTTCATATTCGTTTCAGTAGCGTTAATCTTCGGCAAAAGCCTTGGTAAACTTTTCGGTGGCTACGCCGAATGGTTGGGCGCAATAATACTGTTTATTCTTGCAACGAAATCTTTAATTGAAGCAATAGTTTAATATTTAACCCCTGCGGAAAATTCCGCAGGGGTTTTATTTTTTATTCTTCAACGGTCAACTGTTCCGTCCTGTCATATACTATATAATCTTTATCAATTCCACAAAAAGCCGTTTCATTTCTACCGGGGATTTCCGCCCAAGTGTTTTGCCCTACGACTATACAACCCGTTTCGCCCGTAGACACCTTTATATATTGCCCGTCAGATTTTACGCAATCACTATTGTTTTCAAAATAATTACCAGAAATAACACTTTCAGTAATATTTGCAACGCTAACGAAATACAAAATTCTATCGCCGATATTAACGAATTCATTTCCCGTAACTATTATTTTACCGGTGATACCGTAGTTACCTATTTGCACTGCGTTATATTCAACGTTATCAAACGAACAATTTTTAAGAGTAAAATTTTCAACCAAATAAACGTTAATAGCGCTAACTAGTTCATCTTCACCGTCTTGAATATCCGTAAAGGTACAATCTTCTATTACTATATTTTTAACATTTTCATTTTTGCTCATTCCCCTAATTTGGGAATACCTTTTAAATATACAGTCCTTTATAGTCAACCCGTCAATAGCGCTGTTTATTTCAAAACCCGTTTTATTGGTTACACCGCCTTTAAAAGTTATATTTTTAAAAGTAATGTTTTCATTGCCGAGATTTATATAAACGTTATCGCTAAAAATAACGTCTTCCCCCAGCCCGATAAAAGTAACGTTTTTGACGTTTTCTAAAGTAAACGCTCCGTATTGCCCGTCAGTTAAACCAACTATATCGCCTTCGTTTAAGGATTTTAAAACCGTTCGGTAATTATCTTCACTAGCGGTAACGGTTACGGAATTATTATATCCACAGATAGAACAAGAACCATCTTTAATATCGTGCATAGCCTTATCTTTAACTTCCGCGCAACCGCTATCAGTACAAGATTTATAATGGTGAGTGCCATCATACGACCAAGTAGAAGAATAGTTGTGCTTATCACTATCCCCTGCGCACGCGCCAAACAGAACCAAACTTAACGATAATAAAAGCATTAAACTAGCGATTAAAAGCTTTTTCATAAAAACCCCCTTAAATAAAACTTCCCGTGCGCTTATATTTTAACACACGGGAATATTGTTTGTAAAGCGCTTTTAAATTCTAGCCGCTATCGCTTTTAAGAAGTCTTTAGAATTAAGTTTTTTGGGCGTAACGCCGTCTTTTTTAAATAAGCCGACTAAATCGCCCGTCATTTCGCCTTCTTCAATAGTTTTAATGGTCGCTTTTTCCAAACGGTCTGCAAAGTCCATTAAATCGGGCAAGTTATCCATCTCACCGCGTTTTCTTAAAGCGCCCGACCAAGCGAAAATAGTAGCCACGGGGTTGGTTGAAGTTTCTTCGCCCTTAATATATTTATAATAATGGCGGGTAACCGTACCGTGAGCCGCTTCGTATTCATAAACACCGTCAGGTGAAACTAAAACGCTGGTCATCATTGCAAGGCTACCGTAAGCGGTTGCAACCATATCGCTCATAACGTCACCGTCGTAATTTTTGCAAGCCCAAACAATTCCGCCTTCGCTACGAACTATTCTAGCAACAACGTCGTCAATAAGCGTATACATATATTCTATGCCTGCTTTTTCAAACTTTTCTTTATATTCGTTTTCATAAATTTCATTAAAGATAGCCTTAAAGTTTCCGTCATAAACCTTGCTTATGGTGTCTTTAGTAGAGAACCACAAAGGAAGTTTCATATCGAGCGCATAGTTAAAACAAGCGCGCGCAAAACTCTTAATAGATTTATCGGTGTTGTGCATAGCCATAACTACGCCGTCGCCTTTAAAATCAAAAACTTCTTTAACTACTTTATTTCCGTTTTTATCTATAAAAGATAATTCTGCTTTACCTGCGCCTGCAGAGCCGTCAACCGCCTTATAAATATCGCCGTAAGCATGACGCGCTATAACAATAGGTTTTTTCCAAGTGGGAATATAAGGCGTAATTCCGTCAACCAAAATGGGCGCGCGGAAAACAGTTCCGTCAAGCATAGCCCTAATCGTGCCGTTGGGGCTTTTATACATTTTCTTTAAATTATATTCGGTAACGCGTTGCGCGTTGGGGGTAATAGTTGCGCACTTTACCGCAACGCCGTATTTCTTCGTTGCTAAAGCGCTGTCAGAAGTAACTTTATCGTCAGTTTTATCGCGTTCAACCAAACCCAAATCATAATATTCGGTTTTAAGGTCAACGAACGGCTCAATTAAAATTTCTTTAATCCAGCCCCATAAAATTCTAGTCATTTCGTCGCCGTCCATTTCAACGAGCGGGGTAATCATCTTGATTTTATCCATAGCAAATCTCCTTAACTTTTCCAAAGTATTTTACCACACCGCTGAATTTTTTACAAGCGTTTTGCGCCCTTACTTCCGTACCCAAATAGTATTCCGGATTTATATTCAGTTATAAAGGTGCGTTCCTTTGCAAAATCACGCTCGGCAACGGTAATAAGTTCGGTAAGCATTGCCGTAAAACTTTTTAAAGTTTCCCCAAAAAGATAATAGGCAAGCGAGCCTGGAACGGTGTTTATTTCATTGACGAAAACTTCACCTTCAACTAAAAAATAGTCTATTCTAATAACTCCACGTACGCCAAGCGCGCGGTAAATTTTTTCAGTAAGTTTTTTAATTTTATCCGCGCTCTTTTTAGATATATCCGCAGGGAAAACTCTTTTTCCCCCTTCGTATTTATCACAAAACGAAAGAATTTCCGTTCTACCAACGGGGCGTTCACACTCGGAAACCCTTACGCTACCATCAGGGCGCAAATACGCGGCGCAATTTATTTCTTTAAAATCAATTAAGCACGGCTCTATTAGCGCCGTATCGCCAAACCTTAAAGCGTAAGATATAGCGTCTTCAACTTCCTTTTCAGACTTCGCTACTTTGATGCCTATGCTTGAGCCTAATTTTGACGGCTTAATAATAAGTGGCAAAGGCGGTTTATCTTTAATCAAATTCCATTCTTCAACGCTTTTAACCGAAACCGACGGCAAGCACTTAATTTTTAAGCCTTTAAGAACGGTTTTTGTAAAAGTTTTATCCATACACACCGCAGACGAAAGAACGGGCGGTGACGCAAGCGGAATATTTAGCGCGTTAAGCATTCCAGATAAAGTGCCGTCTTCCCCACGCTCTCCGTGCATACAGTTTATAGCAACGCTGATTTCCGCAAGTTTTTTAAGCATTTTCCATTTCACGGCGTAAAGCGAATTACTTCCACCAAACATTGCAACTTCAGTAAGTTTATTTATATCTAAATCTTTATAACCGTCAATATCGTAAAGAGCCTTACCCGTATACCAACGCCCGCTTTTATCAACGTAAACGGGAAAAGTTTGGTAAACGGTTTTATCAATAGAATTAAGCGTTAATACTCCGGTTATAACCGAAACGTCGTGTTCGACGGAACGCCCGCCGAAAAATACCGCAACAGTTTTCATTAAAAAAACACCTCCGCAAGATTTTTTCCGCTTTGGTGTTTTAATATTTTTATCTAATAGATTAACTATAATTATCAGGCAAATCGTTTTCAAACAACACGACGTCACCTTCAACTACCATCTCGTTTAATATATTGTTGCCCCTATTTAAGTTTTTAGCAAACCTTATATTTTCTCTATTCATTCCGCCGTCAATAAGACCGTTTATAAGCATTTCTGCGTTATGTTTGCCTACTATAATAACGAAATCCGCGTGCTTTGCTAAAAGTTTACCGAACTCTAAATTTGCAAGGTTTTCAATTTTGCCTAGTTCAACAAGCCCCGGCGTAAGCACTATTTTTCTGCCCTTAAAAGTATCTAAAACTTCCATTGCCGCAGTAATGCCTTCTTCGTTTGAATTGTAACTATCGTCAATAATAACGATATTTTTATTGTTAGGCACTAATTCTAACCTATGCCCGATTGACTGAATTCTGTTAATACCCGCTGCAATTTCTTTTGGCGTTAAACCAACTTTAAATGCAACCGCCGCCGCAATACAAATATTTTTTACGCTGTGCCTACCTAAAAGAACGGTTGAACATTTAACGCCCCTTTCCCCTGCAATATTTAAAGTAAAACTCATACCTTGCGAGCCGACCTTAATATCGGTTGCAGTTACTAAATTATTTTCGCCGTCAATGCCTGCCGAATATTTTTCGCCGTTAAAGCGTTCCATTAGTTTAAGGGAATTTTTATTATCCGCGCCAAAAAAGCCAACGCCTTTTTCCGATAAGTTTTCAAATAATTCGTATTTTGTATCGCAAGTGGTTTCTATTGAGCCGAAAGTTTCAAGATGCTGATGGTTTACGCCCGTCAAAATGCCGTAATCAGGTTTAACCATACGCGCAAGCGCGGCAATATCACCTTTACTTCTTGCGCCCATTTCCGCAATGAAAATATCGTGCGTGCTGTCAAGGCTTTTAACCGTACGGCAAATCCCCATAGGGGTATTATAAGACGCTGGCGTTGCAAGCACCCTGTATTTTTGCGATAATATAGTTTTTAAAATTTCTTTTACCGTCGTTTTACCGTAACTGCCCGTTATGCCTATTTTAATTACGTTAGATTGCTTTAATTTATTAGTTGTAAGGCGAATATAATGCGACCTTATCAAACCTTCAAAAGGCTCGTTGATAGCGTACGCCACAAAGAGAATAAACGGCATTAAAAGCGGTAACAAACAAAGCACCGAATACCGTAAAAGCGCAACCACTTCGTTTTTAATAACGAACGCTAAAAAATTTAGTAATATTATAAGCCCGAAAGTTACGGCAGTTAAAACCAAAATATAAGTTATACAAAGCCTTACGAGGCGTTTGGTTTTTTTAAGCGGAATTTTTGCGTTTACGCTACGCTCGCTGTTAATATACAAATAACTGAAAAGTATATACGCAATAAACCCTATATAAGAGCCAACCGTACTACCGATTACGGGAATAGGCGCAAAAGTAATGTTTAAAACGCAGAAAAATAACAGCCCCAGCATACACAAAAGCATAAGCCTTGATAAATACGGCGTGTTTTTATTGCCTAACCACTTAAAATATCTTTTGCCGTGATAACCACCCAACTGAAGCACCAACAAAAATTTCATTGATGCAAAAAATAAAATTACGGCGTTTATTACGCTCATTATCAAGAATATTAAAATTTGGTCACTTTTCAGTAATTCGGAAAAAGTATTTGCTTCTAAAGGAAACATCTTTTTACGAGAGTAAAAACTCCCTTACCTCCGTGTTGAATTTTATGCTTTTATCTATAAAGGCGAAATGCCCTGCGCCTTCTAAAAATATAAGTTTACTGTTTTTTATACCTGCGTTAAGTTTTTTTGCCATATAAGGCGGGGTTTCTTTATCTTGAGCACCGTTTATAATAAGCGTTGGGTTAGTAATATAATCCAACTTATCGTCAAGCGTTTCAGAGATGATTAACTTAAAACTCTCTTTCATAACGCCGTCAAGGGATAAATAATCTTTTGAATAAAACGAAGTAAGTTTTTCTTTTGGTATAAACTTTTTCAATAAGTTAAACGCTAGGTGACTAACCCGTTTTTTTAGCGTGTTTTTCGGTTTTAACCCAGCAGCGCCCGTCAAAACTATTTTATTAAACAGTTCGGGATTTGTCGCCGCGCTTTTAATAACCAACCTACCACCGAAAGAATGCGCTATAACGTGCGGTTTTTTTATACCGTTTTTATACATATATTCTTGCATATCAAGAATATAATCGTCAAGCGAATAAGGCTTTTCCATACCTAAATTTTCCCCAAAGCCTTTCATATCTGGGCAGAAAACTTCAAACTCCCGCGAAAAATAAGGTATTTGACGGTTAAAACTTTTACCGTTTGAAAGATAACCGTGTAAAAAAAGAATTTGCTTATTTTCTTTGGTAAAATCTGCTTTTTTACCTTTATTCACTTAACTCCTTTAACATAACTAAAGCGTTTTCACCGTCGGCATAATATTTTTTGCGTACGGAAATTGTCTTGAACCCCAACTTTTCATAAAGCGAACGCGCAGGGATATTACCTTCCCTTACTTCAAGCAAAATTTTATTTACGCCGTTATTAAATATTTGCTTTTCCACTTCTTCTATAAGCGCCGTTGCAACGCCGTTTTTGCGAAAAGCGCTGTCAATTACCACACCTTCAATATCTGCGTCGTCAAGCCCAACGGATGCGGTTATAACGCCGATTAGATTATTGCCGTTTTTCGCGCCAAGCGCAATTAGCCTTCCACCGTTAAAGCCGGAGCGGAGCATATTTTCCGTCCAACCGTCAGGAAAATCTTTTTTATAAAGCGCTAAAATATTGGGAATATCTTTTTCACTCAATAAAAAGATGTTCATCTGCCTTCTTCCGCCTGACTTTTTCTAACGTATAAAGGCGTGAGCATTTCGGGGTCTAACGAAATTTTATCAGCGTTTAACTCTATCGCGCGGATTAAACCGTCTTCAACCGAAACCGTTTCTGAAGCCATACCGCTAATCTCGGTTGCCGATACCGCTAAATATTCCGCCAACAAACTTTCAACCTGTTCGCGCATCAAATACGCAGGCGGTAAAATAACCTTATTATCTTGATAACCGCAAGCGTAAAAGCCGTTATGTTTTGCATCAATTAACGCCAAAACTTTACCGCCTTCCTTATTATATGCAAGCGTATCGAAAGAAGTCACGGAAAGGCAAGGCTTATTAAAAGCAAAACACATTGCCTTAACGGTTGCAACGCCTATTCTTATTCCGGTAAAAGAGCCTGCGCCAACCACGCACGCAAAAAAATCCGCGTCGCTCAAGTTAAATTCCGCCAAAGCGCAAAGTTCTTCCACTTTTGGCATAAGCGCTACCGAATGATTAACCCCGCATTCTTTATCAAAAAACTTATAAATTTTTTGGTCTTTTTTTATTATTACGGTTAAATTTTTACCGCTCGTATCAATAGCAAGGTAATTCATAAAACGATTTTCCTTTTATTATCGTCAATTTTTTCAATTTTAACGGTTTTAATATTGTCAGGCAGAGCGTCTTCAATATTTTCCGCCCACTCTATTAAGCAAATATTATTCCCGCCGAAATAATCGGTAAGCCCTAGCCTTTCTGCATCTTCACCGCAAGATAGGCGGTAACAATCGTAATGATACAAAAAATCACCGTATACGTTAAGATAAGCGTAAGTTGGGCTAGTAACCCCGTTAAGATTAAAATATTTTGCAACGCCTTTAGTGAACGCGGTTTTGCCTGCGCCTAAATCGCCCGATAGAATAACCACGTCGCCTTTATTTAAAGTTTTCGCGTAAGAATACGCAATTTCTTCCGTTTCTTTTTGGCTGTTAGAAATATATTCCATAACCTAACCTTACTTTATCTTTATTTTTTCAAAAACGTACCCTATGCGCTTATATAAAAGCACGGTAAGCACGCTGACTGAAACCGATTTTATAACGTTAAACGCTAATATTAGCCACACCACCGAATCGAACGCATCAGCCATGCCGTATAAGGGGAAAGTTATAAACTTGTTTACTATAAGCGCCGTTACCGTCTGCAATAAACACGCTATAGCAAGTGAAATTATAACTACCTTTATGCCTTTTTTTCTAGTGTAAACTATAGCCGGCGGTATAACGTAAACTAGAATCACTATCATATTTGCTATCTGCCCAACGCCAAAAGTTTGCGTTCCGATTAAGCAAAGCAATTCTTTAATTACCCCAACGAATATTGCCGCAATAGGTCCGTACATAAACCCTGCAAGCATAATAAACGCGTTTGAAAAATCAAGTTTTAAAAACGCAACCGCGGATGCAGGAAACACGGAAAACTCTAAAAAGGAAATCCCGAATGATAGCGCCGCAAATATCGCCATACCTGCAATAGATTTTGTTGAAAAAATGGGTTTTTTGGGTTTTTTACCGCTTTCTATTTTAGAATTATCGGTAGTTTTAACTTTTTCTTCCGTCATAAAAAATACGCCCCTTTAAAATTTTCGGGGCGCTGACTAAAGTCAAAACAATCAAAGACGAAAGATAAGACTTCCGCCCGTTAATTCTTCTCCCATCCGGACTATACCGTCGGTTTCGGAATTGCACCGAATCAACCAAAAAGGCTCGCAGACTTTACTGCCGGTGGGGAATTGCGCCCCGCCCCAAAGAATTTATTTAAATTTTATTCGTTATTATTTTATTATGAATTTAATATTTTGTAAAGCAATTTAGCGGAGTTTTACACTTTTAATGTTAAATCTTTCAACAAGCGTCTTACCTATTTCATCCGCGTAAGGCGTTAAAACCATATCCGCCTTTAATTTAAGAAGTTCCGATACCGCTTCGGCGCTATCCACGTTAGCAAGAACGCGCACCTTTTTAGCCCCACGATATTTATTAACCACTTCCAGTTTGTTTTTAACTTCTTCTAGCGTTGCTTCGCCGAACGCAAAGGTTATAAAAGAAAGTTTGGTTTTATTTATAAGCCTTACCGCTTTTTTAAT
>JAFVOV010000009.1 GCA_017505675.1 Clostridia bacterium | reverse complement strand
CAAATTATACTATAGAGAGCGCAACGATAACTCTTAAAAATCCAACGCGTGATGGTTTTGAATTTATCGGTTGGAAAGACGGTGATAATACCGTAACTGAAATTATGGCTGGTAGTACAGGGGATAAAACTTTAACTGCTGAATGGTTAGAAATTTATGATATAATTTACGTTCTTGGTGAAAATGGAGTAAACCATTCTGATAATCCTACAAATTATACTATAGAGAGCGCAACGATAACTCTTAAAAATCCAACGCGTGATGGTTTTGAATTTGCTGGTTGGAAAGATGGTGATAATACCGTAACTGAAATTACGGCTGGTAGCACAGGGGATAAAACTTTAACTGCTGAATGGTTAGAAATTTATGATATAACTTACGTTCTTGGTGAAAACGGAGTAAATCATACTGATAACCCTGCAACTTATACCGTAGAGAGCGCAACGATAACGCTTAAAGCCCCAACTCGTGATGGGTTTAAATTTATCGGTTGGAAAGATGGTGATAATACCGTAACTGAAATTACGGCTGGTAGCACAGGGGATAAAACTTTAACTGCTGAATGGGCTGAATGTTACAACCTTACTTTCGATACGGCAGGCGGAACTATTGCTAACGCTACAGGGTATACCGTAATTTATGGTGAAAAGGTTGGTGAACTTCCCACGCCTACTAAAGCAGGACATAAGTTTACAGGTTGGAAATTAAATTCTACCGTTATAGATAAAGACACCGTTTGGGCGTTAGAAAGTGGCGCAACGTTGGTTGCTGATTACGTTGAAGCGTATACCGTTACGCTTACCACAACTTCTATCGTTAGAAAACAAAACGTTGAATGCAGTATCTTAAATACCGGAAGTATCGTTCTTGAAAGCGGTGAAAAGTTAGAAACGGTAACTATTATGATTGCTAAAGGTGAAACGCTTAAAGATAACGGTATTGAAATTTTACCGACGGTTGACCCGATAGAACCTGCTGGTTGGGATGAATATTCTTTCGGCGGTTACTGGAAGTTTATTGACACTAATGGAAAGTCGCATAAAGTAACTACGGATACCGTGTTTGATGAAACATCGTTCGGCACGATAGGTGAGATTTTACTCCGCCCGCATTGCAGAGCGCATTGGACGCCTAGTTATTAAAATAATAAAGTTATTAAGCCCACGCAAAAAGCGTGGGCTTTTTGAATATTTTTCGTTTGATATTATTAAATTTTATGTTATAATATATACAAAAGGTGGTGATACGAATGAAAGAAATTAAAACCGTTGCGCTTATCGCGCACGATAATAAAAAGCCCGAAATGATAGAATGGGCAAGAAAGAATAAAGAAATTTTGAAAAAGTATTCCCTTTGCGGTACGGGTACTACTTCTAAACGCGTTGCTGAAGCGACGGGGCTTGAAGTTAAAGGGTATCTATCTGGTCCGCTTGGTGGCGACCAACAAATAGGCGCTTTAGTTGCAGAAGGAAAGGTTGATATAGTGGTGTTCTTTTGCGACCCGTTGCAAGCGCAACCGCACGACCCTGACGTGAAAGCGTTACTTCGTATTGCAAACGTTTATAACGTGCCGATTGCAACTAACCCTGCAACTGCGGATATGGTTATTACTTCAACTTTGCTTTAATAGGAAAATTTTATGAAAAAATTTGTTTTAATACCCGATTCGTTTAAGGGAACGCTGTCTTCTAAAGAGATTTGCTCAATTATGTCTGACGGCATAAAAGAACATTTTTCTGATGCCGAAATAGTTTCAATTCCCGTAGCGGATGGTGGGGAAGGTAGCGTAGACTGCTTTATTTCCGCGCTCGGTGGTGAAAGGGTAAGCGTAAAAGTAAAAGGACCGTATTTTGAAGAAATAGATTCTTTTTACGGCATTATAGACGGCGGAAAAACTGCCGTTATAGAAATGGCAGCGGCGGCAGGCTTACCTATGGTTGAAAATAATAAAAACCCTATGCTTACCACCACTTACGGTGTTGGTGAAATTATGCTTGACGCCGTTAAACGCGGTGTTGATAAAATCATAATGGGGCTTGGTGGCTCATGCACTAACGATTTTGGGTGTGGGGCTGCGGCTGCTTGTGGCGTTAAGTTTTTTAACGAACTAGGGCAGGAGTTTATACCTACGGGCGGAACGCTTAAAGACGTTGTAAAGGTAGATTTAAGCGGTCTTGATAAATCGTTAAACGTCGTGAAAATAGTTACAATGTGTGATATTGATAATCCGCCTTACGGAAAAACTGGCGCATCATACGTTTTTGCTCCGCAAAAGGGCGCTGATGAAGATTGCGTTAAAGCGCTTGATGAGGGCGTTAAAAATCTTTGTTCAGTTTTAAAAGAAGAACACGGTTTGGCGCTTGATAATCTTTCGGGCGGTGGCGCGGCAGGCGCTATGGGCGCAGGTATGGTTGCGTTTTTTAATTCTGAACTCAAGATGGGTATAGACACCGTGCTTGAAACCGTGCGTTTTTCAGACATCATTAAAGATGCTTTCGTTATATTTACTGGTGAAGGGAAAATAGATTCTCAAAGTCTGCGCGGTAAAGTAGTTATAGGTGTTGCAAGAGAGGCTAAAAAGCAGTCAGTACCGGTTATATCGGTTGTTGGTGGCGCTGACGGTGATATTTCTAAAGCGTATAGTGAAGGCGTTACTGCGGTATTTACAATCAACAGACTTCCACAAGATTTTTCAATAAGTAGACGCTATAGTAAAGAAAATTTAAAATTTTCTTTCGATAATATATTAAGGGCTCTTAAAATTTAAGTTAAAAGTTTGACATAGTCGGGTAATAATGGTAAAATTCTATATTATTACCCGATTTTTTAAGGAGATATTATGAACGGGAAAAATATTCCGGAAATATTCGGCTCAATGGTTTTTAGCGACAAGGTTATGAAAGAACGCTTGCCCGCTGATGCTTACAATGCCGTAAGACAAGCAATAGAAGACGGAACACCGCTTTCGCACGAACACGCAAAGTGTATTGCTGGCGTTATGAAAGAATGGGCTATTGAAAAGGGCGCAACGCACTTTACGCATTGGTTTCAACCTATGACGGGTATAACCGCAGAAAAGCACGATAGTTTCGTTGAGCCTTTCGGTAATGGCGAAGTTATTATGAAGTTTTCGGAAAAATCGCTCGTTAAAGGCGAATCTGACGCGTCAAGTTTTCCGTCTGGGGGCTTACGCGCAACCTTTGAAGCGCGCGGTTACACGGCTTGGGACCCTACTTCTTACGCCTTCGTTAAAGACGGCAGTTTATATATACCCACCGCGTTTTGTTCTTATAGTGGCGAAGCGTTGGATAAAAAAACTCCGCTTCTCCGTTCGATAGATGCGTTTAATAAGCAGGCTTTAAGAATTTTGCGCTTGTTTGGTAATAACAAAGTTAAAAAAGTTATGCCCACTTGTGGCGCAGAGCAAGAGTATTTTTTAATAGATAAAAGCGTTTATGAAAAACGCCTTGACTTAATCCATTGCGGTAGAACGCTTTTCGGCGCGCGCCCGTCTAAAGGTCAAGAACTTGAAGACCATTATTACGGCGCAATTAAATCTAGGGTTTCCGCATATATGAAAGAACTTGATGAAGAACTTTGGAAACTCGGTGTTTACGCTAAAACTAAACATAACGAAGTAGCGCCTGCACAACATGAATTAGCGCCCGTGTTTACTTCTGTAAACATATCTTCCGACCAAAACCAACTTACGATGGAACTTATGAAAAGCGTGGCAAATAAGCACGGCTTGGTATGTTTATTGCACGAAAAACCTTTCGCATCTGTAAACGGTAGCGGTAAGCACGATAACTGGGCTATTAGTACTGATACGGGTGAAAACCTTTTAGACCCTGGCGCAACGCCCGAAGAAAACGCGCAGTTCTTGTTGTTCTTGGTTGCCGTTATTAAAGCGGTTGACGAATATCAAGACCTTTTAAGAATAAGCGTTTCTTCTGCCGGTAACGACCACCGTTTGGGCGCAGACGAAGCGCCACCTGCAATAATTTCAATTTATTTGGGTGAAGAACTTGAAGCCGTTTTATCTGCGATAGAAAGTGGCGCGGCTTATAGCGCTAAAAAGAAAACCGAACTTAAAATAGGCGTTTCGGTATTACCGCCTATACCTAAAGATTCAACGGATAGAAACAGAACTTCACCGTTTGCGTTTACTGGTAATAAGTTTGAATTCCGTATGGTTGGTTCGTCAACGAATATTGCTTGTCCGAACTTTATTATAAACACCATAGTTGCGGAAGAACTGCGTAAATTTGCCGATAAACTTGAAGGCGCAAAAGACTTTAACGTAGCGCTAAATTCGATTATTAAAGAAACTATTAAGAAACATAAACGCATACTCTTTAACGGAAATAATTATTCTAAAGAGTGGGAAAAAGAAGCGAAAAAGCGTGGGCTTTTAAACTTAAAATCTACCGTTGACGCGCTTCCGCTTTATACGCAGCAAAAGAATATTGACCTATTTAAAACGCATAAGGTTTTGGCGGAAAGTGAAATACGTTCGCGTATGGAAATTTTGCTTGAAAACTATTCTAATATCGTGCATATAGAAGCCTTAACTTCTATTGACATTGCAAGAAAGCACACAGTTCCTGCGGTTATCGGTTATGAAAAATTCTT
>JAFVOV010000118.1 GCA_017505675.1 Clostridia bacterium | reverse complement strand
TTTAAGCCCTTACTTAAATCCGCCCTACCGATTACCGCAATGCGCACGGCAAACTCTTTAGCGGTTTCTTTGGTTTCAATCATATTACCGTTAAGGCTTGTTGCCGCCGGAATGACTAATACCCAAGCAATGAGCGCTTTTGGCGCGGCTATGGGTCAAGCAATACCGCTACTATTCGTTCCGACCACTTTAATAGGCTCTTTCACTTTGGTTTTAGTGCCTGAAATTTCAGAAAATTATTATAAAAAACGCAACTTTTACCTTAAACGCGACGTTGAAAAAGCGCTTAAATTTACGGCTTTTTTAAGTTCTCTTTTTATCCCCGTATTTTTAGTTTGCGGAGAAGAAATAGGACTTTTAGTGTTTAATAGCCACGAATGTGGGAAATATTTAACAGCGTCTTCATTTTTAATGCTTTTTATGAGTTTATCTAATATAAGTACCAGTATGCTAAACTCTATGGGATTAGAGCATAAAACGCTTATATATTTTATTATAAGCGGAATATTTATGTTACTTTCAATTTGGTTTCTACCATCCGTAGTTGGTATTTACGCCCTGTTAATAGGCTTTACTTTCGTATACGGTTTAACCACCGTTTTGAATTTGGTTCTATTACATAAAAACTGCCCTGAAAAGCCTAAATATATTAAATTTTTATTTACTTCGGTAGCATTTTTATTGCCGAGCATACTTTTTGGTTTTATGCTTGAAAAATTACTTTTACCGATACTAGGAACTTTTTTAACCTTTTTAACCTGTTCGGTTATAACGGTAATATTCAACGCTTTTCTATACGTTGGGTTTGGTTTAGTAAGCGCGGAATTTATAAAAAGCAGAGTCAAACAAAATTTTAAAAACAAAAAACGCGCTAACGTTTAAGCGCGCTTTCTAATTATTAAAATTTAGGGGTTATATCTAAAGCCTTACATACGGCTAAAGAAAAATCCATTGCTGATTTAGGTCCGTTTGCGGTTATTAAATTACCGCTTACTTCAACGCTTGCGCCCGTATATGCCGAGCCGAGCGTTTTAATAAAACTTTCTGCGGGATAACAAGTGGCTTTATTATCACCTATAAGATTATGCTCCCCTAGCACTACCGCAGGCGAAGCGCATATTGCCGCAACGATTTTTCCGCTATCCACCATCTTTTTAATAAGCGTTACGGCATTTTTATTTTGCGAAATATTAGTTGCGCCGGGCATTCCACCGGGAATAACCACCGCATCATAAGTATTATTAAACACGTCTTCAATAAGCGCGTCTGCCGTAATACTAATTCCGTGAGAACCGACGGGTGTTTTTCCGCTGACGGAAACTATTTCACATTCCACGCCACATCTTCTAATTACGTCAACGGGCGCAAGTCCTTCAATTTCTTCAGTACCATTTGCAAATAAAACTGCAATTTTCATATTATCACCCCTATTCTTGTTCTTTAATAGCGTTTTCTATAATAGATAAAAGTTCTTCTTTGCCGTACCCCGTTTCCGCGCTTGTTGCGGTAATATCCGCAAACCCTACGCGTAACGACGCGGCAAGTTCTTTAACCCTAGGTTTCACTTTGGTTTTAGGCAGTTTATCCGCTTTAGTTGCTACTAGCGCAAAAGGAACGGCATAATGATAAAGATAATTGAGCATCATTTTATCATCAGACGTAGGCTCGTGCCTAATATCAACTAACGATAAAAGTAAGTTTATTTTTTGCGTGGAAAGAAATTCTTCAAGTAAAATCCCCCACTTTTTCTTTTCTTCTTTACTTACTTTTGCAAAACCGTAACCCGGAAGGTCTGCTAAAATAAATTCGCCGAAGTCAAAATAGTTAATAAGCCTTGTTCTACCCGGTGTTACCGAAGTTTTAGCAAGTTTTTTTCTATTTGCTAGCATATTTATTAGTGAACTTTTGCCTACGTTAGATTTTCCGGCAACAGCAATAATCGGCTTATCCGTCTTTAAAAACTTATCTGCGCTTGCAACGCTGGTTATAAAAGTTGCCTCGTTTATTTTCATATTATCACCTTAAAATTTTATTGCCACTTTGAACACTTCTTGAGCGTCTTCTGCAGGAATAAAGTTAATTTGCTTTCGTATTTCGTTTGGAATTTCCAATAGGTCTTTTTCGTTTGCTTTTGGTATTATAACGTTGGTTATACCAAGCCTAAACGCAGCGAGAGATTTTTCTTTAAGCCCGCCTATCGGCAACACTTTGCCACGCAAAGTTATTTCACCCGTCATAGCAACGTTTTTTCTAACGGGCTTACCCGTAAACGCGGAAAGAATAGCGGTTGCCATTGTTATACCTGCGCTAGGCCCGTCTTTTGGCGTTGCGCCTTCGGGAACGTGTATATGAATATCAGTCTTTTCAAAAACCGCGCTATCTATTCCGTATTTATTTGCGTTTGCCCTAATATAACTTATAGCGGCGCGCGCAGATTCTTTCATTACGTCACCAAGTTTACCCGTCAGTAAGATTTCACCTTTACCGTGCATAAGCCCAACTTCAATAGTTAAAGTAGTTCCGCCAACGCTAGTCCACGCAAGCCCCGTGCAAGCGCCAATTTCATCTTTATCGAGCGCCATATCACGGATATGTTTTTTCACACCCAAATAATCTTGCACGTTGTTTTCTTTTATAGTCTGTTTTCTTAAACGCGGATTTTCCGCAACTTTAGTTGCAACTTTTCTTATTACCCCGGAAATTTCACGTTCTAAATTTCTAACGCCCGCTTCCATTGTATAACCTTGTATTATTTCCATAATAGCGCCGTCGGTTATATCTATCTTTTTAGCGGTTAATCCATTGTTTTTAAGTTGTTTAGGTATTAAATATCTCTTTGCGATTTCTAATTTTTCTTCATTAGTATATCCGGTAAGTTCTATAATTTCCATACGGTCAAGTAACGGATACGGTATCGTATCAACCGTGTTTGCCGTAGTTATAAACATTACTTTAGATAAATCTAACGGAACTTCCAAATATCTATCGCGGAAGGTGGTGTTCTGCTCTGGGTCAAGCACTTCTAAAAGAGCGCTTGCAGGGTCACCGTGAATATCTGAAGAAAGTTTATCAATTTCATCAAGTAAAAATACGGGGTTATCAGAACCTGCGTTTTT
>JAFVOV010000117.1 GCA_017505675.1 Clostridia bacterium | reverse complement strand
TAAATTTAGCGTTAGAAATTTCTTCAATGGGTATAAGAGTTGATGAAAAAAGCCTAGTTAAACAGGTTAAAAAGAGAAAGGAATTACATAAACTTGAAAATCCTTATTGCAAGGCTATTTTAGATAAAACTTTGCCTTTAACTATCGGTGGGGGCATAGGGCAGTCAAGGCTTTGTATGTTTTTCTTAAACAAAGCGCATATAGGCGAAGTTCAAGCGTCTATTTGGTCGGATGAATGCGTAAAAGAAAACGCGAAAAAAGGAATTTATTTATTGTAATATGGAAGTATTCGGCAGGGTAAAAACACTTATCGGAGAACAGGCTTTTTCCGCGCTTAAAAACGCTTCTGTTGCGGTGTTTGGTATCGGTGGCGTTGGCGGTTATGCGGTTGAAGCGCTTGCAAGATGTGGCGTGGGAACGCTTACGCTCGTTGATGGTGATACTGTTGATTTTACTAATATAAACCGTCAAATTATAGCCACGCGCGAAACGGTCGGGCAGGATAAAGTTTCCGTTATGAAAGAACGGATTTTAGCCGTTAATCCCGACGCGCGCGTTTTTCTCTATAAAACCTTTTATTTGCCCGAAAACGCTGACGATATAGATTTTTCTTCGTTTGATTACGTGATTGACGCAGTTGATACGGTAAGCGCAAAGTTAGAGATAATAATGCGCGCAAAAAAGGCAAACGTTCCCGTAATATCTTGTATGGGAACGGGCGGTAAATTAGACCCTACTAAACTTATGGTTGCGGATATTGAGAAAACTAAAGAATGCCCGCTTGCGCGCGTAATGCGTAAGGAACTTAAAACTCGCGGGATAAAGGGCGTTAAAGTGGTTTACTCTGAAGAAATTGCCGTTAAAAATAACGATATAAAAGATAAAAAAGCAGATGGAAAAACCGCTCCGCCAAGTATGATTTTTGTACCGGCAACGGCAGGTCTTATTTTAGCGAAAGAAGTGGTTACGGACTTAATTAAGTAACGGATTTATTATGAAATTTTTAATTGCTTCAGACCTTCACGGTTCTGCGTTTTACGCGGAAAAATTAGTAGAAGTTATATCAAAAGAAAATGCAGATAAATGTATTCTTTTAGGTGACGTTTATAATCACGGGCCAAGAAATCCGCTCCCAAATAATTACGCGCCCATGCGCGTTGCGGAAGTTTTGAACGGTATAAAAGAAAAACTTATCGTGTTAAAAGGTAATTGCGATAGCGCGGTTGATACTATGATTTCAGAATTTTCTTTTATTGAAGAAATGGCGCTTGTTAGTGGTGATAAAACGGTGTTTTTAACACACGGTCACGTTTATAATAAAGACAATATGCCAAGAACGAAATTTGACGCGGTTATTTACGGGCATATTCATACGGGATTTATAGAATATAACGGGGATATAGTCGTTGCTAATACGGGCTCGCTTTCTTTGCCCAAAAACGGCACGCCTAACAGTTATATTATTTTAGAAGACAATCGCCTATATCTTAAAGATTTAGACGGAAATATTATTAAGGACGTTAATTTATAAATTTTTTAAGGTGATAAAATGAAAGATAATCTTAAAGTTACTTTTACAGGGGACGCTTTGTTCGTTGCGGATTTTCCTAAAGAATACGTTGACGGCGAAATGAAAGGCGTTGCCGATTATATAGGTAGCGGTGACGTAAGGATAACTAATCTTGAAACTAACGTTTCCGAGTTCGGTGATTACGCTTCAGCATATTCTGGCGGAACTTGGATTAACACCGAGCCTGAAGATTTTAAATATATTGAAAAATTCGGGTTTAATTATTACGGCACGGCAAATAACCATACGCTAGATTATTCTTATCACGGTTTACTTTCCACTCTCGAAGTTTTAGATAAAAAAGGCTTGGCTCATTCGGGTAGCGGAAAAAGTTTAGAAGAAGCGGGCGCGCCCGCAATACTTAACGCAAACGGCAAAAAAGTGGGCATTATTGCAGTTACCACTTGTTTTAATATGGCTGCAAAAGCAGGGGTGGCTACGCCTAAACTAAAAGCAAGACCGGGCGTTAATTACCTTTCCTTCGATACTTATCATCAAATAACTAAAGAACAAGCGGAAACGCTAAATGAAATTGCAAAATCTACTCAAATGAACGCGTATAACGACCTTTTGATAGCAACAGGCTTTTCTTTGCCTGCGCCTGAAGGCGTGCTAGTTTTCGGTACTCAAAAGTTTTGTTTTGACGGTTCAAGAAAAAAGACGGAGTGTAATAAAGCAGATAAAGCGCGTTTAATAAATTCTATTAAAGATGCTAAAAAAGTTTGTGATTACGTTTTCGTTTTAATACATTGTCACGAAATCGGCAACACCAAGCACGAAGAAGTTCCAGACTTTTTCGTAGAACTTTCTCACGCGTGTATTGATGCTGGCGCAAGCGCAATTATGGGCGGTGGAACGCATCAATTAAGACCTTTAGAAATTTATAAAGGTTTGCCTATTTTTTATTCGTTAGGTGATTTTATATATCAAGGTATGCGCGTTAAATATTTGCCTGCGGACTTTTTGAATAAATACGGTTGTCCTGCAACGGCAACGGCGCTTGAAGGGTTAAACGCGCGCTCTAAAGGCGGTAAAATAGGTCTTCAAGCGGAAGAATGTAACTTCTTAACGGTTGTTCCTAAAATAGAATATAAAGACGGCAAAATGATTTCTCTTGAAATGATACCTACGTCTTTAGGTTTTAACAAAAAGGGTGATGAAAACGGCTTGCCTTATCACGCAAAAGGTGAAGAAGGTGAAAAAATCTTTAATATTTTAAGCAAATTGAGTAAACCTTACGGAACAGAACTTAAACTTGATAACGACGTGATAAAATTGATTTAGGTGGGTTATGAAAGAAGTTTTCAAAACGATAGATAAATACGAAGATTTGATTTTAAAAGCAGAACAAGACCTTTTGAGAATGCCTGAAACAGGCTATTTTGAATATAAGACCAACGCTTATATGATAAAGGCGTTTGAAAATTTAGGGTATGAAGTAGTTAAGGCAGACGGTATAACGGGCTTTCACAGCGTATTAGACACGGGGAAGAAAGGACCTACCGTATTAGTATTAGCGGAACTTGATTCGCTTATAAACTTTCAACACGCTTATGCAGACCCCGAAACAGGCGCTGCGCATACCTGCGGGCATCACGTTCAATGCGCTACTATAATAGGCGTTGCAGCGGCGCTTAAAGAAGATGCCGTTATAAAAAATCTTTCAGGGAAAATTAAACTCTGTTTAGTACCTGCTGAAGAAGGTATTGAAATAGGTAAAAGAAACGAACTCGTTAGAAAAGGCGTTATCAAATTTACTTCGGGAAAACCTGAATTTATTTATAGAAGATATTTTGATGACGTTGATATTGCGTTTATGGTTCACGCAGCCGGTTGTGATAACAGTAAGAAGTTTTTACTTGGAATAGGCTCTAACGGCGTACTCCGTAAAAGCACGGTGTTTAAGGGCGTTGCGGCTCACGCTGGTGGAAACCCACACGACGGCATAAACGCGTTAAACGCTGCGGCAACCTGTATAACTACGCTTAACTCTTTAAGGGAAACTTTTAAGGAAGAAGATTTCGTGCGCGTTCACTCTATAATAACTAAAGGCGGTGACGCGGTAAACGCCGTTCCCGAAAAAGTAGTTATGGAAAGTTACGTTCGAGCAGCGTCGGTTAAAGCATTAAAAGAAACTAATGAAAAGGTAAACCGCACGATTTCTGCTTGCGCGGCGGCTTTCGGTGCAAAAGTGGAAATTACAGATATGCCCGGTTCTGAAGCCTTGCACGACGACGAAAATTTATTAATCGCAGCGAAAGAAGTTTTAACTGAACTTGTTGGCGCGGACGCTATAGGGTATAGACCGTGGCTTGCATCTTCAACCGATATGGGTGACGTAAGCACGCTATTCCCTGCGATACACGCTTATGCGTGTGGCGCAAGCGGAACAATTCATAGTAAAGATTTTATTATATCCGACCCTGTAAACGCCTGTGTGGATAACGCAAGATTTCAAGTCGGTTTAATAGTTAAACTTCTTGAAAACGGTGGAAAAGTTGCAAACGAAATAATTGAAAAATTCAAACCGCAATTTAATTCGGTTGACGAATATATTGAGCATAAATTATCAACTTCAATGAGTAAAGATACCGTTTTATATAATGAAGATGGAACGGTGACGCTTGATTATAAAGCATAAGAAAAAACTATTATGGCAACACATTTTTTTAATTTTAAACTACATAGCGCTCATAACGAAATAAATCTTGCAAACGTTGATAAAAAGAGATATAAGTACGGCAATCTTTTAATATTTGCTTGTTTTTTTCTTTTCACATCAAGTATGGCGGCAAAAGGTATTTTTGCTTCGCAAATGAAGTTTATGGCAGACCTTTGGAATTTAGAATATGCAAAGGTCAGTTTGGCAAATACGTATTACTTTGTATCTTACGGTTTAGTGCAGATAGGTTTATTCTTATTTATGCAAAAAATCAGTATGCGCAAGTATTTAATTTGGACTGTACCCGTTGCTGCAATAACCACAGCGCTAATCGGCGCTGCTACCAAAATTGAACACGTTTGGATTTACTTCGGTATAAGCGGTGCGTTTCAAGCGGGAATATACGCTGGTTGCAATTTAATACTCACTAGATATTTACCATTAAAACAACTATCTAAAGCAAATAAAATAATGAACTTCGGTTATGCCGGCGGTTCGGTTGTTGCGTATCTTTTAAGCGCTTTGTTTATCGGCATTGGCGGGGAAGCGTGGCGCGTTCCGTATTTTATTATAGGCGGAATTTTTCTTTTATCGGTAATCGTTTTCGGGGTAATAATTGTTGTTTCAAGGCGTTTTGCTAAAATTAACGGCTTGCTCGATAAAAAAATTACTGAAGAAATCAAAAACGTTAAGGCTAACGCTATGAATGACGACGACCCGTTTATTACGATAGAAAACAAAAAGAAGTTAATTGTTTTTTACGTTATAGACCTAATAATGGCGTTTATAATCACCGCTTTATATTACTGCGTGATGAACTATATTCCAAGCCTTTTAGTTGACGTTCACGGGCTTCCGCAAGATACTTCAATTTACGTTAGCATAATTGCGCCTATAGCGATAGCGTTAGGACCGTTAATGACTATAAACTCTTGCGACCACCATAAAGACTTTATCCGTCAGGGATTATTATATACGTTACTTCTTTTACCTGTGTCGTTATTGCTAGTATTTTTTCACGGAACTAATATTTTTCTTGCGCTTGCGCTTTTGATAATTTTTATCGTGGTGGCAAACGGGGTAAAGGCAATAGTTTTAAGCGTTATTACGTTTAAATTAAGAAAAGTTATGAACGCTGGCGCTTACTCGGCAATTTCAAACGCAATAGCGTCTTTGGCGGCAGGCGTAACGCCAACGATAATAGGTGGAATAATAGATACTTCTGGTTGGGCTACGTCGTATTTAGTAACTTTCGGATTATGCGCGGTGGTAGCCGTTGCGTTATTCGTTATAGACATTTTCGTGCGTAGGGAATATAAAAAAGCGCACGGTATGAAAGCCAACGAAAAGTTGGATTAAATTTAGGAGAGATATTATGGCTAAAAATTTACTTGGCGTGGATTTTGGAACTACGGCTTTAAAGGCGTGCCTTTTTGATGAAAACGGCAACCGTTTAGCATCTGAATCAGCGCAGTATAAACTTATCACAAAAGGCGAATTTATTGAATTTGACGCCGAAGAATTTTTCAATATTTTTATCAACACGGTTGGTAAAATAACTGATAAATTTAAGGTTGACGCGCTTTCAGTTGATACGCAGGGTGAAACGCTTATCGTTTTAGATAAAGACGGCAAGCCACTTATGAACGCGATAATTTGGCTAGATAACAGAGCGGAAAAACAAGCGCGTGAAATGGAAAGTGAGTTTGGGCTAGAAAAGATTTATAATCTAACGGGGCAAACGGAAATCCCCGCAGGCTACCCTGCGCCCAAAATTAAATGGTTAAAAGATAACGCGCCGGAAATTTTTAGTAAAGCAGATAAGTTCTTGCTTTTAGAAGATTACATATTATACCGTTTGACGGGTAAATTTAACGCGTCGCGCTCGCTTTATTCTTCTTCACTTTTGATGAACGTGATAACGGGTGAGTATATCCCTGAAATTTTAGACTTTGTAGGTATTAAAGAAAATCAACTTCCCGTTTTGCGTGAAAGCGGTGAAGTAGTTGGGGAATATAACGGTATTGCCGTTGTTACTAGCGCGCTTGACCAAATTGCAGGGATAACTGGCGCAGGCGTGGTTAAAGAAGGTATTATGAGTGAAACCACAGGCACGGCGCTTGCGGTTTGCGCTCTTACTGAAAAATTCCCACCGTATTATAACGGTTTAAAAGTTTCGGCTTATTACGTTAAAAAGGGCTTATATTGCTTGCTTATGTGGGCGCCTACTGCAGGGGCGTGTTTAGAATGGTTTAAGGGTAACTTTTGCGAGCACTTATCCTTAAAAGAACTTGATGAACAAGCAGAGCAAATCCCCGCAGGGGCAGAAGGTTTAATTGCCGTACCGCACCTTTGCGGAACTGTTATGCCGGAAAACAACCCCGACGCAAAAGGCGTGTTCTTCGGCGTAGAATTAAAGCATACGCGCGCGCACTTTGCCCGCGCAATAATGGAATCCGTTGCGTATATGATTAAAGAATACGTTGATTATTTAGGCGTTTCGGTTAATCAAATTCGCTCTATGGGCGGTGGCGCAAGAAGTAAACTTTGGTGCAATATTAAAGGCGGGGTTTTGGGTAAAAAAATCGTAACCTTAAAAGAAAATGAAACGGCGTGTCTTGGTAGCGCCGTGTTCGCAGGTGTGGGAATAGGCGTGTTTACCGATTCCGTATCAGCCGTAGAAAAAATAGTTGCAGTTAAAAAGATTTACGAGCCTGAAGAACAAGGCTACGCGAAATTATACGCAGAATATAAAAAGAAAGAAAAGAAAATTTTAGAAATATTTTAGAATTAACCCCGCAACTCGATAGTTGCGGGGAATTTTTTTAAGCGCAAGTTCTTTTATAAACTCTTACGGCAAGCGCAGTCATATCGTCGTTATGTTTTCCGCCGTTTAGTGATACCGCCTTTTCTAGAACGTCGTTTGCAAGCGTTTGCGGGTTTTTAGCGGGAACGGTGCGTAGAAAATCTATAACTTCGCCAGACGAACCGAACGCGTCGGAAATACCGTCGGTAAGTAGTAAAATCATATCACCGCCTTCAAGTTGAGTGTTGGCAACTGAAGGCTTAAGTTCGTCTATTATACCTAACGGTAGGGAATTGCCTTCAACAATTTTAATACCGTTATCGTTTATAATAAAACCGTACGGCGCGCCGTATTTTATAAAATCCGCAGAGCAAGTTTTAAGGTCGATAACTGAAACGTCAAGGGCGGTAAAACTATCTTCGGTGTTTATTGATAAAAGCCTGTTTACCGTTCTTAAAATAAGGTCGCTTTTTAACCCTGCTTTATAAAAACTTTCTATTAGTGATAGTGATGCCGAAGAAACGCTTTCGGCTTGTTTTCCGCTACCCATACCGTCAGATAGGGCAACTAAAAATCTGTCCGTTCCTATTCTCAAAACGGAATGTGTGTCACCGCTTTGTGTAGAGCCGTCTTTAACGGCGTTAGCAATACCGAAAACCGCGTCGTATTCGGTTGCTTTTTTAAATGATAAGTAACATTTATCTTCGCTAATGCTTGCCTTTTCATATAGCATCATTTCCGTACCTAGCGTTTTTGATATTATTTTTTGCGTTAAGGTTACTGAAAACTCTTTCATAACGGTAATAAGACTTACGGAAAGTCTTTCTTCTTCGCGGTAAATTAGTAGTTCGCTTACTAAAATACCCGCCTTAAATAAGTTATCGGAAAGTTCGCGTTCAAGTCGGCTTTGATATTTTAATAAAGTGCCGGATTCTAGCGCTAAACCCCTTAAAATTTCCGCAACCCCTAGCGCTTCAGCCGCTATTAAATCGCGCCCGCTTTTTACGTTGGCGTTTTCTATAAGTCTTGCTCTATAATCGGCAAGCAGTTTGTTTATTCCGTATAAAATATTATTTGGGTGAATACAACGCTCGCCTAATTCTTTTGGCATATCAATAAGTGAAAGTTTGCCTTTAGCAAAACCTATGTCTATCATTTTATAAAAACCTTCGTCAAGTGATTTTTGGCTTTTAGAACATTTTGAATAATTACTGCACTCTCTACAAACGGTAATGCTAATTTCTTTTTTGATTGCTGATTTTGCGCCGTCTTCACTTTCGTCCTTTTTTTGAAATATGTTAAAAGCGTTAGCCATTTCTGTAAAAACGCCTGAAAGGTCGTAAAGCCTACCTGCAAGCATAGTTCGGTTGCGGTTTATAGATTGCCTAACAAGTTGCTTTTCACGGAAAGAATAAAGCCGTTCCTTTAACTTTTTAAGGCTTTTTGACGGTATAAGGCAAAACAGGGTAACGCCAATTAGCAAAGATATAAAATCTGCTAAAAGATATACTGAATAAACGTTAAATATAGTTTGAATTACGTAGTCTGCAACTAGTATAAGTATTGCCGAAGCGTGTCTTGAAACGGGCATAATACTTGTTGCGGCAATACTCCAAACTAAAAAAACCGAAACGAAAGTTATATCTTGATAATATACCGAAAAACTTAATCCTAGCACGGCGGAAATTAAACTTCCCGTTCCTAAACGGTAAATATAGGCTGTAATTAAAATTATAACAACGCTTAAACCTTTCCAAAAATAAGGTGAAATAAAGTTACATATACCTAATCCGTAAACGGCGGTGACTACGGCAAGCGAAGTAAATTCTTCAAAACCTAATTTAAATTTTAATCCTTTTTCCGCTATTGCTTTACCGCTTAAATAACAAAGGAAACTTAAAAGAACGGTTAAAATTACCGTTAAAATGCGCTTATTTAAACTTATTTGCGTTTTGGTGTTGCCTAAAAATAAAAAGCCTATAAGACCTAAAAGCGCGTACGCAACAAGTTCGTATTTCATTTTGGTATTAAACTTTCTGTAAATAAATATAATGATAGCGTATATTGATGCGGTGATTGCGCTAGAACCTAAAAGCCCAACTTCACCAAGCGCTAAAAAGGATAATAGATATAATATAGAAGTTAAGAAAACCGAAGCACCTTGCACCATTGCCGTTATAAGTATTGCCGAAGAATAAGGCATTACGTTAAACTCTAAACGGTTGAATAGTAAAAATGAAAAAAATATTATTCCGTATTTTATTACGGTAATAAAATCAAAGCGTTCGCGAAAAGTTTTCAAAATAATTCTCCTTGTCGTTGACTTAAAGCGCTTTTCATTATATAATAAAAATATATAAATATTTTGTATCATTATT
>JAFVOV010000116.1 GCA_017505675.1 Clostridia bacterium | reverse complement strand
TATGCCTTTAGGTTACTCAATAACCAAGGGTATCGGTTGGGCTATCCTTTCTTACGTTGTTATCGAACTCATTTGCTATGTTTCATCACTTATCAAATATGCTATCGATAAAAAAGAAAAACCCGCTTGGAACATCTCTGTTGTAACTTTAGTTATCGCAGCGTTATTCATTATTTACTTCTTCGTTCCAACCGTTCTTTAATAAAAAAATATAACGATAAAACGCCTTGCTTTCGCAAGGCGTTTTTGTTTTTAAAATCCTTTTTTTCTACCTAAATCGGTGTTATCAATAGTTCTATCACGCAAGGTCTTTTCAACGTGCGGTTTATCTTCAAAGCGATAATCTTCACCGTTGCGTTTAATATGTTTTTCTATAACGTTATGCGACGCAACTTGCCCCACCGACGGATTAACTTGGCGCTGATACTTAAAAAAGTCTGCGTTATCAGGCAATTCGTCAATAGGCACGGTGATTTCCTTAAAGCCCGTAAGCCTAACAGACTTAATAACTTCCCTAATATAATCTTTATTAGTTTTAAGTTTAATAAGCGACGGGAATTCCGCGCCCGAAACGAACAGTTGCTCCCACTCCCTACCTTCATATTTAAAAAGCAGTTCAGACGCGATTTTTAGGTGCTTTAATTCTTCTTCAAAATGATTTAACCAAATCTTTTTAATATAAGCGTTGCTTTCATCAAGATAACAAGAATAATACAAATAACACTCGGTATATTCGTGCATAACCCAACTTTCTAGCCACGTTGACGAAGGGTCCATTAACGAGCCGTAACCCGTAACGTGTTGTTCTTCTATCATAGCGATTTCAGAAAATAATTTTCTACCTAAATCGCTGTGATAAAAACCGCTTATATTCATATAATAGTTCATTGTTTGCTGTTCTGCCGCGGTGATTATGCCCGTATGCAAGCGAGTAATAAGGCTATCTTGCCAGCAGTTAATATAGCGCCTTACGTCGTCGTGTGGGTGGCGATGCTCTGATATAGTAGGACGGGCGGGCGTTATTTCAGTATACGCGCCAACAAGCCTTTCCGCGTGTACGCCTTCTTCCATATCAAGTAAATCCGCATATCTATAAAGATGGTCAAAATCTTCTAAAAGCGCAAAATCAAGTTGCGCTTTTACTATGGGGTTAGGCTCTTTTTGCGCCATTTCCGCAGTTAAATCAACGGCAAGTTGCTCATACCCTATAGTGTGTTCTAAAACCGTTTCATCAAGCGGTTTTAATGCGGATATGCGTTTTTGTTGCTGTTGCTCTTGACGGCGCACTTCGGCGATAGCGCGGCGAATATCGTTGTTTAAGCAATGCCTATTAAATTGATGCAAAAACCAGTTGGATTCAAATTCCGTGCCGTTCATTAAAATAACGCGTGTTTTCGTATACGGTCCGGTTACGTTTTTATCGTACGGCTTAACCGCAAGCGAATTCCAACTAGCATAAGTTATTTTACTATCTTTTGGTAATTCTTTAAATGGGTTCATAATTTTATCTCCTTAAAATAAATTTGATAAAATTATCCCCTATTGCTCTTTAATTATACTTTTTGTTTACGATTTTTTATAATTTTTACTACTGCTATAACTATAAACAAAATTAGCGTTGCAACAATATACCCTGCTAAATCAATAAGAACGTCAATAACGGCAGGCCCGCGGTTTGATAAAATTTGAATACTTTCATCAATTACGGCGATTAAAAGCCCCAAAGAACAAGCGTGTAAAATCTTTTCTACCTTTATGCCGAATAGAGTTATGAAAAGCAAGTTTATTTCCAAGCCTAAAAGAAAAAACTCCCCAAAGTGCATCAACTTTCTAAATATTGAATGTGTGATTACGCCTTGCCCGAATAAAAAGTCTAATATAGAATTAAACGCGCCGTATACTTCTTTAGATTCGCTTGACGACGCTGAAGTTGAAAGGCAAGAATTCCCCCAGATAAACGCTAAAGTAAGCGCAATTAAAACCGATAAAATTATAATTTTTATCTTTTTAACCTTATCCATTAAACACACCTACCGCTATTTAGCGTCAACTTTTTAAGTTTTTTAGCAGTTGAAAGTTTAAAGTCTTTTTCATTAAACCTTACCGCCCAGTTTTGTTCTTTTACAGTACCAGGCTCGTTCACGCGATAATCCGAGCCGTATAAAAGCACGTCTTGCATAGGCATAATGAAAGTTTTTGCTTTAGAGTAAAAGCCTAATTCAATTATAGCGTTTGCAAGAGAAATTTTATCTTCAACGCGCCCTTTTAATTCAAGCGCTTTTAAACTACTTTCCACGCCGTTTACAAGGTTATTATAATCCCACTCAGTAGCGTTTTCTATAAGCCCCATTAAAGTATCGTTATCGTGCGTACCGGTATAGCAAATGGAATTTTCTTCAATACGTTCAGGCAAATATAAATTATCTTTATCGCCGTTAAACGCAAACGATAAAATTTTCATTCCGGGATAACCGGTATGTTTTAAAAGCGCCCTAACGCCGTCGTCAATAATACCTAAATCTTCCGCAATAATCCTATCTTTTTTAATTTCCTTATGAATAGCAACAAAAAGTTTTTCGCTAGGCACGTCTATCCACTCGCCTATTTTAGCGTTTTCCATATTCGGCTCAACTTCATAATACCTATCAAGTCCGCGGAAATGGTCAATTCTAACGTAATCAAAAACTTTAAGCGCTTTTTTAAGCCTTTCCGTCCACCAAGAAAACCCGTCTTTTTCGTGTACGGCGTAATCGTAAACGGGGTTACCCCAAAGTTGACCGTCTTCAGAAAAATAATCTGGCGGAACACCCGCAACTTTTTTAGGGTTAAAATTATCGTCTAACTTATATAATTCTGGATTTACCCACACGTCTACGCTATCTAACGCAACGTATAAAGGCATATCACCCATAATTTCAACGCCCTTTTTATTTGCGTATTTTTTAAGCGCAAACCATTGCTTTTTAGCAATAAATTGAACGAATTGCCAAAACAAAATTTCGTCACGGTAATCTTTTTCAAACTTTTTAAGCGCAGCGCGTTCACGCCTTTTAAGAGACTCATCCCACTCGTAAAAATGCTTTTGCCCTGAAGCGTATTTTATAGACATAAAAAAAGCGTAATCATAACTTTCTTTTTTGCTTAAATAAGACTTAAACGCCCTATCGCCTTTATCAAAACGCGCGAAAGCCTTTCTTAAAAGCGGATACCTTACGGCGTAAAGTTCGCCGTAATCAATATATTTATTTTGGTTTTTAGAAAACGCAAGTTCCGCCGCCGTAATAAGCCCATCTTCTTTAAGCATTTCAAGGCTTATAAAATACGGACTAAAAGACGTTGAAGAAACTGATGAATACGGCGAATTACCGTACCCCGTTTGCACAAGCGGAAGAATTTGCCAAATAGACTGCCCTGCGTCAACTAAAAAATCAACGAATTTATAACTTTCCCTTCCGAAACTCCCTACGCCGTATTTACTCGGCAAAGAGAATATCGGCATTAAAACACCACTTTTTCTTTGCATAATATACACTTTAAGGCAGGTTAAAACCTGCCCTTTCCTTTATCTATGAGTTTATCAAATTATCAATATCACGTTCAAAATATACATCTTTAACTTCGTCGTGGTCGACCTTAAAACCTAATCTTATTATATGTAAAGCGACCAACACGCCCAAAATTGCCGTTATAACAATGGTTATAATATCCCATTGATTACCTACGCCTATACCGAACGTTGAAGAAAACACAAGTCCGCCTATATCGTAAATAGAGTGCAACACCACCGCGGTAAAAATATTGCGCGTAACGCACTTACATATACAACACATAGCGCCTATTAAAAACGAATAACACACTTGAAGTAAGGTTGCGCCGAAATTTGCACCGCCAAATAAATTCATTAAATGTGATATTGCAAAAATACCTGAAGAAATTAAACACGCCCAAATAACGCTGTATTTTTTATGTCTGTGTATGTAAATACATATCGGAAATATTAGTCCGCAAAAAATAAATTCTTCAAATAGCCCAACTGATATACAATATATAACGTATAAAATCACGTTGGCGCTATCGTTTGTAAACTGCGCGTTGCCGTTTATTACTGCCAAAATAGGAAAGTTATTGACGGCAACAATTAACGCTGGTATACATAATAAAAATGATTTTACGCCGTCGTGAGAATAAAACGGCTTAAAAAACCCGTACTTAATAATTGCGAAGAGCGCGCCTATTGATAGCACTACCCTTAAAAATATTCCGCCGAGAAGTTCCGCTTTATATGCATCTAAAACGAACAACTCAAAAAGTTTACCTATCGGCAACGATACTAACCCTACCGAAAGTAACGCAATTATCGTTATATGATAAACGGGAGATTTAAACGCGTCTTTTCTTAATTTGTTCAAATGGAAAAACCTCCGTCGCAAGTAATAATTTGTCCTGTAATAAAATCAGATTTTTCGCAAGATAAAAAGTAAATAAGTTCTGCAACTTCTTCAGGCGCGCCTATACGCCCTAAAGGCGTTTGCTCTTTTAATTCTTCAATATCGCTCTTATTAAAACGCGCGTTGATAGGGGTATCAATAACGCCGGGGCAAACGCAATTTACGTTTATTTTGCTTAAAGCAACTTCTTTCGCTAGCGCTTTTGTATAGCCTATAAGCGCCGCTTTGCTTGCTGAATACGCAACTTCCATACTAGCGCCAACCTGCCCCCACATTGAAGATACGTTTACAATTTTACCCTTTTTATATTTTATCATTCCGTCAAGAACTCTATTAGTAATCATAAATGCGCTTTTAACGTTGACAGAGAAAATATCTTCCCACTCTTTTTCAGTAGTTTCGGTAATTAGTTTATAAAGCCCCACGCCTGCGTTATTCACAAGCACGTCAAACCGCTTAAAACTTTTTTCTACCGTATCCATCATTTTGTTGATTTCATCTGAACTAGAAAAGTCCGCTTTTACGGCGTAAAAAAAGTCGCCCTTACCAAGTAAGTTAAGTTCTTCTTTTAAATCATTTAT
>JAFVOV010000115.1 GCA_017505675.1 Clostridia bacterium | reverse complement strand
ATAGTACCTGCAACTACGGTATAAGTTTTGTTTTCATTGCCGAAGTCCAACGCCTTAAAACCGATTTCACTAACTACCGTTAAGTCAATGGTATTTGCGGGAAGTTCGCTAACCTTTTTACCAATATAACTAATAGATGCGCAACCTTCAAACGCCTTATCTTTAATAGCAACTTCAGATGCACCGTCAGCAAAAGTTACGTTCTTTAATATAGTTGCCGTATTAAAAGCATTTTTATAAATTGTTTTAATTGATGCGGGCAATTCTACAGAAGTTAAAGAAGCGCAATTTGCGAACGCGTTTTCACCGATAACAGCCGTGCCTTCTTTAATAACTACGGTTTTAATGGGCGCGCCGTTAAAAGCGTACATAGGAATTTTATAACCTGCAGCGCCGTTTACCGTTACTTTAGTTAAGGTGTAAGGCATATAACAACTAGCAGTTCCAGAGCCGTAATTAACGGTTACGGATTTACCTTCAGTATATTCTTCCGTACCAAAGAAATGAGCAATCGTTCTAGCGCCGTCAACAGCCTTATCTTCTGCTTTTGCAGTTTCGCCGTCAAACGCGTCAGCCTTTGCTGTTCTACCGATAAAGGGAACTTCTAAATTTTCAAGAGCGGTCATATTTCTAAACGCGCCTGCTTGAATTTCAGTAACCGCGTTAGAAATTATTAAATTCTTAATAGAAGAATTGCCGTCAAACGCGCCTTTCTTAATAGTAACGTTAGTAATACCTGCTTCGGAAAGAATAGCGCCAATATCTAAAGTGTCAACGCCGTCTTCAGCAACGTATTTATAAATAGTATAAACGCCGTCAATCTTTTTGTAACTTAAACCTTTTTTAGTCGTATCATTATCGCTATTGTCAACGCAAGCGGCAAAGTTAAACGCAGTAACGAACGCAAGCATTAACACGAGTAATACGTTAAGAATTCTTTTCATAAAAACTCCTTAATAACCTTTTTAGTCATATACCTAATTAGTTTAACATTTTTTACGCCCGTTGTCAATAAATAATATTTATTTTAGTGGCTAAAAACCCACTTTTTTGTTATTTTACGCTTTTTAATACCAAAAATAAACTTAAAGCCACCCAAACTTTATTAGGTGGCTTTTAATATATCCGCTAAATTATTACTTTCCCGTTAAAAAAACTTTCAAAAAAACCGTTGCTATCCGCGCCAACTTTTTCAAACGCGCCCACTAAATCATCTGGGCAGGCGTTCTTAAATTTATACTGCTTATAATATCTTGATAGCGCGGAAAAAAACTTATTATCCCCTACGCTTTCCCTTAAAGTATCGTACATAATGCAGGGTTTTATATAGGCAATATTAACGTATTCATATTCCCCCTTATACTCACCTAAACTACGCAACATAGAAGTATCAACTTTGCCGAAAATTTTATCGTAAACCGAGCAATATACGCGATACGTAGTTTCTGCTGATTTAACCATGTCTTCTCTATTCATACCGTATTCGGGGTAATTTTCATAAAACACTACAACCGAATATTCCGCAAGACCTTCATCTAAAAAACCGTATTTAATTTCATTATTCCCAACCGCAGTTTGCCACCATTGATGCGCCGTTTCGTGCACTATAACTTCACCGTAAGCGCTACCGGTTAAATCGTCGCTAATCATAACTAACGCTGGAAATTCCATTCCACCTTGAACGAATTTAGTCTGGCAAACCGAATACTGTTTATACGGATATTCACCGAACTTTTCGGTAAACGTTTCAACGCTTCTAATAGCGTATTCTAAAGATTTTTCAGGTGAAGCGTCGTCGTAATAATAATACATTACGTCAACCCCTAAAGCATTACCGTTAAGCACTTTAAACTTTTCACTTAAAACGAAAGCAAAAGACCGAACGTTTTCCGCAGTAAAAGTATTAGTAAGCGTTTTTCCGTTATCAAGCGTGTTTACGCTTTTTCCACTTGACGCTACAACGTATTTTTTATCAGCGGTAAGCGTAACTTTATAATCTGAACAGTCGCTATAAAACGGGTCGCCACTTGAATAATAAACACATTCGTAAAAACCGCTATCGTCTAACGCGCAAACTATAGGATAAAAGTTAGCAAGGTTTACCGTGTTTTCATTATACCCTGTTCTCGCTATAACGTCAGCAAGTTTTAAGGTGTAATCTATAACCAACTCAACGCGCTCTTCCGGGTAAACTTCATTTAACAAGGTAACTAAAAGCACGTTTTCATCTTCACCGCAAATTGAAAACTCTAAATCTTCTTTACCGCACTTTACGCTGTTTATAGTCATACCACCGTAACTTATTCCGTTAGGATACGCTTTGGAAAAATATTGCGTTGATATAGGTGAATATTTTGCGTCTTTTCTAAAAGCGTTGCCAAAAAGGTTAAACTTAATTTCTTTTATAACGTTTTCACCGTGATTATAAAAATCCACCGTTTCTACGCCAACAAGAGTGTCGCCGTCCAACGCACAAACTATATCGTAACTTGTGCGCGCTGATTTATTTTGAGAACAACCAACACTAAACGCAGAAAAAGCAAAAAGAAATAATCCTGATAAAATAATAGCAATTTTTCTCATAAAAAAACTCCGTACAAGATATATAAATATCTTATTCGGAGTTAAGACCGTTTATGATTAACGAATTATTTTTCTTCTATTGCAAGGTATTTGGCTGGGTCTATAAGTTCGCCGTTTTCCATAACTTCAAAGTGAAGATGAGCGCCGTCTTTATATTCTTGACGGTTAGAAAGCGAAACCGTGCCTATAATATCGCCTTGTTTTACCGTTTGCCCTACGGTAACGCTATCGCCGTCTGCAAGTGAATTATAAACGGAATAAAGCCCGTTTCCGTGGTCAATAGTAACGGTAGTGCCTTGTAAAAGCGTTGTTTGCACGTTTAACACAGTCCCGTCGTATACGGCAAGAACGTTAGTCCCTTCGTTAGCGTAAATATCAATCGCTTTATGCGCAGAATACCAACCCATAGTGCCGTTCCATACCATAGTATCGCTATAATCATGCAAATCTTCCTCTGTAATATCATAAACCCAAAAAAAATAAGTAT
>JAFVOV010000114.1 GCA_017505675.1 Clostridia bacterium | reverse complement strand
GTAATACAATTAAGCGTATTCGTAGTGTTTTATATTTTTTGTAATTTTCAATCTATCTTAATGGCTTTTCAATTAAGGGATACTTCTTCAGGTGAAGTATACTGGACATTTCAGAACTTTTCAAATATTTGGGATAGGTTGCACGCTACCACGGGTGTAAATCTTTGGGACGCAACCAAACATACTTTTGGCTTTTTTATTTTAGGGCAAATATTGTTTCCGATATCTTTTATGACGTCTTACTTCCTTTATAAAAAAGTACCGGGATACAAAATTTATAGAATTTTGTTCTTCATTCCTTCCGTTCTTTCTGCAGTTGTGTGGACTACGATTTTTAAGGAAGTGGTTTCTGTAAAAGGGCCTGTTGCTCAAATAGTTCAATTCATAGGTGGGTTAGATTACGTCCCTGACCTTTTGGGGGATAGTAGGTACGCTTTAGGTACTGTTATGGCGTATTCCGTATGGTTTGGCGTTGCAGGGAATTTCGTTTTATATTCTGGTACGCTTACCCGTATACCATACGACCTTATTGAAGTAGGGCAAATTGACGGTATTAAATGGTATCAAGAACTTATTAAGGTTATCGTTCCGCTAGTGTGGCCTACCGTATCTACCGTGTGGCTAATGAGTTTGATGGGAATATTTACTGCGGACGGGCAAATCCTGTTGTTGACGGGTGGCGGTCCAGATAATAGCACACAAACGCTAGGTTATTATTTATTTACCCAAGTTTACGGCAAGGCGGAAACTTCACAAACTTATAATTATAGTTCGGCTATAGGGCTTGTGCTTACCGTGCTTACTCTCCCCGTAGTATTTGTAGTTAAGTATTTACTTGAAAAAGTAGAAAACGTTGAGTATTAAGGAGAGCGGGTATGAAAAAGAATTTATTTAAAAGACGCTCAAAAAGTGAAATAGCGGTTTTAATAATAGCAAGCGTGGTTATGGGGATATTCGTAGCAAGTTACGTTTTATCTTACGGTTGGGCAATACTTGCAGGGCTTAAAACTCAAGATGAAATAGTAATGACTCCGTTTGCGCTCCCAAAAGAATGGTTGTTTGAAAACTTCGTTCAGGCGTTTACAATACTTGAAGTTCGCGGGGTTAATATGATAGGCATGATAGGGAACTCGCTTATTATGGTAATTGTTGGACCGTTTTTATCAATAGCAGGTTCTGCAATTTTGGCGTACGTCGTATCAAAATACCGTTTTCCGGGTAGAAACGTTTTAGTTGCGGTAAACGTGGTTGTTATGACGTTACCTATCATAGGTTCTACTGCATCTACCTATAGGCTTTATTCATCACTTGGAATGATAGATTCGCCTACGCTTATGATTTCAAGAATAGGATGCTTTGGCGGAAACTTTTTATATATGCTTTCTTGCTTTAACAATACTAGTAGCACTTATATGGAAGCGGCTAAAATAGACGGCGCAGGGCATTATACAATAATGCTTAAAGTTATGATGCCTATGGCTATGGGCACGGCTTCTGCTTTATGGATTTTGCAACTTATAGCCGTTTGGAACGACGTAAACACTTCGCTTTTATACTGGCCGTCAATGCCGACTTTGGCAACGGGCATATATTTGTTCCAAACGACAACCACAATGCGAGCAACCAAACATATTCTAATTGCGGCAACGGTGCTTTCTAGTATTCCGCCGTTGATGCTATTTGTATTTTTCCATAAAAAAATTCTCGCAAACGTAACGTTTGGCGGGATTAAAGGATAAAAATTTTATAGGAGATTAAATTCATGAAAAAATTTTTATGTATCGTTCTATCAGGTCTTTTAGTATTCGGTGGGGCAGTCGGCTGTAAAGCAGGCAAAGCGCCAAATACTGCAACTGATATTGAAATTGTTCATTGGGCTTCGGGTTACGGCTCTAATACTATGTCTATTTTAGAGCAAGAATTTGAAAAAGCATACCCCGAATATAACGTGGTTATAAATTCGTCTGCAGAAAACAACGTTGACGATTTGCATTTAGACCCACAAAATAATACCGCAGACCTTTATTTCGCTTCGCTTGAAACAAGGAACGCGTATACGCAATATTTAGAACCGCTTGGCAATTTTATTGCAAATACTAAACCAGATGGTGAAAACGGACTTACTATTCAACAAAAGTTGGGTGAGTTTGCTACTATAGCGCGCCCTGAAGATGGGGAAATCTACTCATTACTTGGCGTAACGGGGTCTATAACCGGGCTATTCTATAATTATAATTTGTTTAAAGATGTGGACGGAAATCAACTTGAAGAACCAAGAACCACTGACGAACTTATAGACGTGGTTTTAGAAATTCAAAATGCAGGTCAAATCCCGTTCGTGCATTATAAACATTATTGGTATTATCTTCATGAATCTTGGGTAGCGCAATATGAAGGGCTTAATGTGTTCTACGATATGTGGAACGGTATTTATACTGATGCTCAAGGCAACCGCTACGCTAACGATTACCGCGCTATTACCGAAAGTAAGGGTAGGGAAGAAGCGTACGCTGTTTTAGAACCATTGCTTTCAAAACTTGGTAGAACTGTAACGTCTACTAATAACTTTGACCACACCGAAGCGCAAACTAACTTCCTTAACGGAAACGGAGTTATTATGCCTAACGGTAGTTGGGTGGAAAATGAAATGAATAGTAGCAAAAAGGATATTGACGTACGCCTTATGAAAACGCCCGTTCTTTCTGCGCTTGGTACTAAACTTGGAATTGACGAAGACCAATTACGTATATTCGTAGATTACGTTGACGGAAAAACTTTAGAAGCAGACGAACAAGCGATGGTTGACGTTGTAGGGCAACAAGAAGTTGGCGGAGAAAAAATAGTTGATATTATCGCTACTGCAAGAAGTATCCATTATATAAGCCGTCCGTCTGATATTTTTATTCCTAAATACTCGATTGCAAAAGAAGGCGCGCTTAAATTCCTTGAATTTTATTATAAAGACAGCACAATGAAACTTGTTCAAGAAACAGACCAAACTTTCTCTGATTTAACGTACAGCGCAGAACCGAATTTAAATACTTCTAATTGGTCTAAATTTAAGCAACAAGTTAACGGTGTAGTTAAAACGGCAACTTTGGTAAGAACTAGTATGGATAAAAAGATTTTCTATAACGGCGGTCTTGATAAACTTTGGACTAACGAACATCACCCTATAGAAAAACTTACTTATTCTAATAACTCTGCTCAAATGCAAACTGCGGCTGATTTCTGGGCAGAAGAAAAAGCGTATTGGGTAGAAAACTGGAATCAAATTTGCACTAACGCAGGTGTAACCCCAAGTCAGTTAATTGCTGATTAACGGAGAAGAATTATGAAATTTAGAACAAGCAGAAATTCAATTATCAAATGGGTTATCTCTTTGGTGTTGGTGTTTGCTATTATATTACCGTTTTTTTCCGTTACGGGTGTAGACGCGGGTAGAAGCGGTGGAAATTTAATAGACGATAGCATGCTTACAGGTAAGTCCTTTGGCGACTGGGAATTTTCTAAAACGGGTATTACCGTGTCTAATGGTAGCGTTCATTTTGATGAGTCTTATAGTACGGGAAATCCTTTTTTATCACTTCATAAGGCTAACTCTTCTGCAGAAATAGAAGTTGCTATTCACGCAGAATTTACCGCAAAGATAACCGATATGACCGACGGACAGAGATTTGGGTTTGTGTACGGTATAAAAGGCATTACGGGGGACGTTGGCGATAACGGCACTACTTTTATTTATCTTACCCCTAACGGTGATGGATATGCTTACGGAATATCGACTTTTAAGGACGGCGCGGAACAAGTTATTTTAAGCGCTACCCCGTTCACGGCTAAAACTGACGGAAATAAGATAGGCGTAAAAGTATATTCTGACGGTAGAATAAGTTTAGCGCTTGATGGCACTATTGTATACTTTTTAACTGAAAAAGATAAAACTATCGCCGAAGGCTACGTTGCTTTTTCATCTATGGGCAAAAAGAATTGGCAAGGTGGAAAAATAGACGTAACGATTTTTGATATAACGGTAAGAAACGAATATTATGCAAAACCTGAAACGCCACTTATCGCTGTTGCAGATTTTGATTCGGATGATTTTAACGCTAACGAATGGTATCTTAAATCTTTCCGCGCTGGTGGTGACGGTATAATGACGCGTGGCGGTGTGCTAGAATTTGACAACGCAGGGCAAAATAGCACGTTTTCACCGAGATATAAATATTCAAACTTTGAATTTTATTACGATATTTTTGACGTTAACAATCAAGTGACCGTTGGTAGTGACGGCATAAAACAATTACCTTCATACTGGTATAGAATTGAATGGGGCGCGGAAGGCACTAACGTAGAAGGCGCTTCGTCAACTTATGAGACTGCTAAACATTTTATTCGCTTTGATGCAGACGTTAATATGCCTTATAAAAAAGACGGAACAGGGTTATTAGATACTGAAAACACGGATTTTGGTAAGCGTATCGGAAAAACAAAAATGGCGTTCCAAGTTCCTGGATACTCAACGTCTATAACCGTTCCCGAAAAGTATGCGTTTTTTAACGCTGATTTTGATACGGATACGGTTGTAAGAGTTCGTTTAAGGCTTATTGACGGTGTGTTTTCCGTAGCAATGAAACTTAAAAACGAAGTATCGTTTGTAGAGATTTTAAGGTATGAATATCCTATGCTTATTCAGCCAACGGGTTATATTACTTTGCGTGGTGAAGGCAATCAAAACGTAAAAAATGAAAATAATCCGCACGGTTATATGTATTACCATAGGGGAACTGATTTTAAACTGGATAATTTACAAATAATAAATTTTGACAGCGCGCCAAAACTCGTAAGCGTTAATTTTGTTAGTAATAGATTAACACCGTTTGAAGATTATGATTATAGAGACCCTTATACTGACGATTATTTAATTACGAATACGGGTGGTAAATCTTCCGGGAATTGATAAGGAGAAAAAGTTATGAAAAGAATAATATCGTTTACGCTTGCGCTCCTTATTGCGCTCGGCGCTACTATGCTTGTTGGGTGCGGGGATAGCGGAGATTTAGGCGAATCAACAGTTTATAAATATAATTTCCGCGGTTATGATGGCGATACTATGCCTATTGGGGGCTTTATAGGGCCTGCGCCCGAATATCAGGCGGAAGGTTATACAATTTCAACCACTATAACTGATAGCGTTTATAAAAAAATAGCCGATTGTGGTGTGAACTTTATAATCGACCAAAGAAACGATTATTTTGAAACCCCTGACGTAGTTAAGCAAATGCTTACACTATCTAAAAATCACGGCGTTAATTATTTTGTGAAAGACACAAGCGCTGTTAATTTTGATAACAATCAAGAATACGTTGCGGAAAAAGAAGCGTTTAAAACGTCTTTGCAAAAATTATACGAATACGAAAACTTTTTGGGGCTTTACGTTCGTGACGAGCCAACCGTAGAATTATTCAGCACGGTCAAAAAGGCAATTGATAATATTAAAGAAGTTAAACAAGAACTCGGTTATGACGATTTGAGTTATTACGTTAATATGAACAACCAGTACGGAAATTTATCTTCTGATAAAACAAATAAAGTTCAATGGCAAAGTTATATTGACGGTTTTGGGAATATGGGTGTCGACTATTATATGTTCGATATTTATCCCGTAGCGGGTTTAGAAAACACGGTTGGCGCTTATTGGTTTAACGCGTTAGGTCAGATGAATGACAGCGCTAAAAGTAAAGGAGTTCCATGGCTTGGTTATGCTCAAGCAGGCGGTTCTTATGGCTTTTTAGGCAACAGGGTTGTGAACGAATACGAACTTTGCTGGAACGTAAACACAATGCTTGCGTTCGGCGCTAAAGGTATAGCGTATTACTTCCTTTGTATGCCACCAGAATATTCGTTAAGCGTACCGGAAGATAGGATTAACGAAATAGGTTTAATCAATAAATACGGCGCAACAACGCCTATTTACTATTACGCGCAAAAAATCAATAAGAACATTCAAGCAATGGATAATATTTTGATGAACGCGTCACACGAGGGCGTTATTATAAACGGTGAATCGCCTTGTCTTTATACAGGGGAAACTTTAACGTCTTTCGGAAAATTAAAATCCGTTTCGGGTGATTCTGCGCTAGTTGGGTGTTTTAACTACAAAGGGCAAACGGCGCTTTTGGTAGTAAATAATTCACTTACTGACCACCGTGGAGAAATAACCCTATCGTTTAATGGAAAACACACTCATCAAGTAATACAACGCGCGGTAAGCGCTGAAATAACTGAAAGCGAGTTTACGCTCCATTTAGAAGCGGGCGAAAGCGCGTTAATTTTAGTTAAATAAGGAATATATTATGGACGTTAATAAATTGCTCAATGATGAAATAGTAATATCAACTTATTGCGGACCTCAACCGGCTTTCGAGTTGGATGGGATAAGTTATCCGGATAGGATTACTGAAGAACAGTATCGCTTGCTTAAAAATAGTGGGGTAAATCTTGTTTTTGGGCACGAAGACTTAATGAGTACGGAAAACGAACATCTTGCTTTCCGTGCGTTAGACATTGCGGAAAAAGTCGGCATTGCCTATATGGTGCGCGATAAAATTACTTTAGAGTATGCTGGGCTTGGTGATAAATATAAAGATTTCCGAAAAATGAGCGAGGAAGAAAAACTTGATTTGGATAGAAGGTTTATTGAATCGCTCAATAAATATAAAGATAAAAAGGCTTTTGCGGGAATTGTTTTTATTGACGAACCGGGTAGCGATATGTTTGACGGTATAAGCCGAGGTAAAAAAGTGTTTGAAAGCGTATGCCCTGGAAAGATTTTTTACGTTAATCTTTTTCCGTATTATATTACGTCCAAGCAGTATCAGTTTGGTTGGGAAAACCTAGATGAGCCAACCGACCCGCTATACGCGCCTTACGTTCGCGAAAATATTTATCGTTACGAGCGTTATTATAACCTTTATAAAGAAAAAGTAAACTCGGAAGTTATAAGTTACGACGCTTATCCTTACGCGTCACTTGGGGCGGCGCGCAATTCCGTACATAGAATTTTATGGGAACAACAACAAATGTTCTCCAAAGACGCGCGTGAAAACGGTAAGAAGTTCTGGCAGTTTTTACAATGTGGCGGAAGATGGTGTTACGATAAGAACATCAGGGTAACTTCTATGGGTGAAGTTCAACATCAAATTTCGCTTGCGTTAGCGTACGGGGCAAAAGGGCTTCAACTTTATACGGGGTGTTTTCCTAACTGTTGTATTAAAAGCCCTATAGAACATTCGGGCATAATTGACAGGTTCGGAAATATTACCGAACAGTATCCGCTATTTCAATATGCGTTTATGCAAGTTAAAGCAATTCAAAAATATCTTGTAAACGCCACGCTTAAAGGTATGATGGTAAGCGATAAAAACTATTTTGGATTGTTACCTGATAAAAGCGTAATAGAAAAAATAACTGCGGGTGAAACTATATTTAACGGTGAACTGCCCGAATACGAAAACATTGAGATAAAAGAATATAAAGAATTAAAGAAAGTTACGGCAAGTTCACAATGTCTGGTAAGTTGTTTTGATAACGGCGGTGAAAGCGTGTATCTTTTGGTAAATAATTCACCTTATGTGGCGGCGGACGTTTGCCTTACTTTTGACGGGGATTATGAGTATGAGTTCGTTAAAGGAACAATCGTTGACCGCGCGGAAGGTAAAGATTTAAATATTTACGCGCTCCCAGCCGGTGAAAACGTGCTTATAAGAATAGTTGATAAGAAATAAAAGGGAGAAAAATTATGAAAAGGAAAATACTTACCGCTCTAGTTGCAATAATGCTTATGCTTATTTGTTGCTCGGCGTTCGTTGCTTGTAGTGGTGGGAACGGAGATGGTGACCCGTCTAATAATGAAACCGTGGAAATAACGGGCGTACAGGATATACACGTTGTAGCGGGTGTTATAAACAACGCCACTTTACTTGACGGCGTAAGCGTTACGCTTGGTGATGGGACTAAAGTTGCGCCCACGCTTGATAGAAGCGCTGTCGGTGAAGAAACTGCTCAAGTAAATGCAGGGATGTATAACGTTTACTATTCTTACGGGAATAAAAAGGTGAGCGCACGCCTTTACGTTTACGGGGCAATAAAACTATATTATAACGACGTAGAAGTTACAAAAGATTATATTGATATTTTATATTCGGACGCGCGTGATTCTTCAAATTTTACTAGAAACGTTGTAATTAAAGATAGTTTTGGGAATTTGCTTGACGTTAGTAAAAGTCAAGATAGCGCAAGTTATAATCAACATTCAGGCGATTTTAAGGTTAAATATTTAGCGCAAGATAGAGCGGGGCAAAACGGCGTTTTTGAAATTACTTGGAAAGTAAAAAATGACGACGGAAAAGAATTTTCTATTTCTGACGGCGCTGTTAAATACGTTGACGATAGCGTAACTATTTCTGCAAATTTTGACGGAGTAACCGAAGGGTTTGTTGAATATAACGGTGCTCTTATAAACCCTGAAACTTACGATTTGGTTGAGAACGGTTTGGTTATAAAAGGCGGATTTTACCGTTCGCTTGAAGAAGGTGAATACACGCTTACTTTCATAACTCAATACGGCACGGATGATTTTAAATTAAACGTATCAGATGACGGAACGCCGGTATTTAGCGTTGAAGATGTTAAGGACTATAAACTTTACGTTGGTGGAAACGGGATACTCCCTGCGCCTATAAAACTTGCGCCACTTCATAAAGATTATATTTACGATTTGAGTTTAACTAGCCTAGGTGATTCTTATAAAGCGGTTATAACCGTTGACGGAATAAAAGTTACCACTAATCAAGACGCGGCGCTTCCTGAAGGTAAATATTTACTTACAGTTACGGCAAAAAATGCTGACGATAACTCTTTAACTAATGAAAAGACAGTTGAAGTTGGCGTGTTTAAGGCAAACGCAACGTTTATAAAATGGAGCGTTGACGGTATGAAAAAAGCCGAAATAAACGACGTTTTAGTAGATGGCTACGCTATGCAACGTTATAAAACGGATATAAAAGAATCTGGCGGTTATAGCGATTTGTTGTTTATTGCAGGTAGCGAATACCATAACTATAAATATATTGCTACGGAATTTTGTATAGAGTCTAACGTAAAAAAGAACGGTACTGAAAACGGAAACCTTGCGTTTAAGTTCTTTGACGCTGGGGTAGAACCGAATACTGATTTAAGACCGTATACGGCGTTTATGAAAGCGGACGGCACGTTCGTTTCTTATAACGAGTTGGTGGTTGGCGAATGGTACACCGCTTACGTTGATATGGCAAAAATGACGCCCGCAACTAACGCGGCGTCTAAAGGGAAATACGTTATATGTATGTATCCTGACGGCGGTACGGAAGTAACTTGTTCAATACTTTTAAGAAACGCGCGTTTTGAAGGCGAAAAGAATTTAACTGATAACGCTAACTATCTCGCTTGGGGCGTAGACGGAACGAACAAAGCGAAGATTACGAATATCATAAAAGACGGTAAAATTATTCAGCAATATAATTCGTTAAAAACAGAATCTGCAGGATATAGTGATTTACAGTTGACTTACGGCGCGGAATATGCGGATGCAAAATATTTAGTTACGGAATTTTATATTGAATCAAATGAAAAAGAGAACGGAACTATAAACGGAAACCTTGCGTTTAAGTTCTTTGATGCCGGTGTTGAACCGAATACTGATTTAAGACCGTATTCAGCGTTTATGAAAGCAGACGGAACTTTCGTTGAATATAGCGCGTTGGCGGTTGGCGAATGGTATACCGCATACGTTTGTCTTGACGGAATGGCGCCGTCACAAGTTGCCGCTTCGCTCGGTAAATACGTTTTGTGTATATATCCAGACGGTGGTTCTTGGGTAACTAGTCAAATTTTGTTTAAGAATACGCGTTTTGAAGGCTCTAAAGAAGTTTTAGGCTCAAACAGCAAGATGTGGAGCGTTGCTAAAACGGGAACTTATATTAACGAATATAAAAACGGTTACATTGAACAAAAATATTTGGTTGAAAAAAGCGACACGGCGGAATTCCATCAACTCACTTTTACCACTAACGGCGCAGGTGTGTTAACGACTAAAATATACGTTAATTCTTACACTAGTGACCACGGTATAAGATGGCAGATTTACGGAAGTCAGGCTAGCCACGTTACGGACGTTAAGGTTACTGACGGACAGGGTAACAACGTGCCATTCTATAAGAATGCTACGGCAGGGTGGTTGATTAACGGAAGCACTATCGAAATCGGTCAATGGTATACGGTAAATATTACCGTAAGTCAAGCGACTTCACTTGTTTGGAGACCGAATCTTGGCGCGGTTATTGATTATAACGCAACGCTTAAAGAAACGGTGTTCACGGCTGCGCAATAAAGAAAATATCAGCCACGATAAATTTTATAAGGATTTAAGCCTAAAAGCCTGACGAATTC
>JAFVOV010000113.1 GCA_017505675.1 Clostridia bacterium | reverse complement strand
TAAAATTCAGTCAAAATTCGTTAAGGATACTGAAGCGGTTGACGGGCTTTTATTTAACCTTATGCACGGGATTTTCCCAAGCATTATAAACGTTATTATAGCGACGGCAATTTCTATTTACAGCAACGGTCTAGTTTCGCTATTTTTCCTTTTGATTATTCCTTGTGACGTTTTATTAACCTTTGCTTTTAGAAAAAAAGTAAGGTCTACCAACCGTGATTACCGCATAAAGGCGGAAAGTTTAAGCGCAAAAATGTCAACTATGCTTACAATGATGCCTGTAACAAAGTCACACGGGTTGGAACGCACGGAGATTATTGAATTTAACAAAAACATTAAAAACCTTACCGGGTCTGGGCTTGAAGTTGATAAAACCACGGCTAACTTCGGCGCGTGGGCGTGGGTAACGAACACTCTTTTATCTTCTGCCTGCTTGGTGTTCTGCGCGGTGCTTGCGCTTAAAGGTGTTATAGGCGTTGGGGATATAGTGCTTTATCAATCTATGTTTTCACAAATAAGCGGAGCGGTTTCCTCGCTTACCAACCTTGTTCCGCAGTTTGCTACGGGGCTTGAGGCGCTATCTTCGGTATCGGAAATTATGCACGCTAAAGACGTTGAAGTTAATATAGGCAAAGCAAAAATTAAAGAAATTAAGGGGGAAGTGGAATTTAAGGACGTTTATTATAAATATCCCAACACCGAACAATACGTGGTTAGCGGACTTAATTTAAAGGTAAAGCAAGGTGAATGTATTGCGGTGGTTGGCGCGTCTGGTTCGGGTAAATCAACCATAATGAACCTTATTATAGGTTTTTTGATGCCAAATTCCGGTGACGTTTTAATTGACGGTAAGTCTATAAAAGACTGCAATTTATCTGAATACCGCCATCACATTTCAGTAGTTCCGCAAAACAGCATACTTTTCCCCGGTAGCATAAGGGAAAACATTACTTATGGACTTGAAAGGTATACTGAAGAAGAGTTGAATAAAGTTGTTGAAATGGCTAACTTGAACGAATTTATAAGCGAACTTCCGAACGGGCTTGATACTGACGTTGGTGAAAACGGCGGTAAACTTTCAGGTGGGCAAAAACAACGCGTAACCATTGCGCGCGCGTTAATACGTAACCCCAAAATACTTATTCTTGACGAAGCGACTAGCGCGCTTGATAATATTTCTGAATTCCACGTTCAAAAAGCCATTGCGTCATCAATAAAAGGGCGCACGACGTTTATAGTTGCGCACAGGCTTTCAACTATTCGTGATGCGGATAGAATTGTGGTGATGGAACAAGGCGTTGCTGTTGAAATGGGCACTTATGATGAATTGATGGAAAAGAAAGGCAAGTTCTTTGAACTTAAAAAATTAAACGAAATGAATTTAAAGACTGCTGAAAAAGGGCTTTCGTGACCTATTTTATCGAAAAGGTTTTTAAGATAAAAAGTCTTTGACAAAAAATTTATTAAATGATATATTATTAAAGGCTATGAAAACGCGTAGCCTAAAATTTTAAATAACGGAGAAGTATTATGGCTTTAACAAAAAAACAAATGGAACTTGATAAAATTAAATGGGAAATTAGCGAAAGTATGGGCGTTGATGCGTGTGGCTCTTTTGAATTTTGCCCGCTTTGCAATAAAGATTTAGAAAACCCCTGCGATAAGGCGTATAAAAAATTTCACGCTAAAGATAAGGTGAAAAAAGTTAAAAAAACCGCAACTAAAAAATCGGCAAAAAAAGAAGTTGCCGCAACAAAAGTAAAATAATAAATTTGACATATATAAATTTTATTAAATAAAAAACTAAAACCCCCGCTCAAAAGAGCGGGGGTTAGTTTTATTTTAAGCGTTAATTATTTAACAACTTCCATTGCTGCGTTTACAACGTTTTCTACGGTGAAACCGTATTTATCGAAAAGTTTTTTAGCAGGTGCGGATTCGCCGAACGTTTCCATACCGATAATCTTTCCGTCCATACCAACGTATTTGTACCAGCACATCGGTGAGCCTGCTTCGATAGCAACTCTTGCGCGGATAGCCTTTGGAAGAACGCTTTCCTTATATTTTTCACTTTGTTTTTCAAAGTCTTCAACGCAAGGCATAGAAACAACTCTTGCATCAATACCTTTTGTAGCAAGTTCTGCTTTAGCAGAAACAGCAAGGTTTACTTCACTACCAGTTGCAATCAAAATAACGTCTGGGTTCTTCTTTGCGCTGTCTGCAAGAATATATCCACCCTTGAACGCCTTTTCGCCCGTGCCTTCAAGTTGGGGAAGGGTTTGACGGGAAACAACGATACAAGAAGGTTCTTTACCGGTGAGCGCTGCAATCCAAGATGCGGTAGTTTCTCTGCCGTCTGCAGGACGGTAAATTTTCATATTCGGCATTGCGCGAAGTCCTGCAAGGTGTTCAATCGGTTGATGGGTCGGTCCGTCTTCACCAACACCGATAGAGTCGTGTGATAAAATGTAAATTACGGGGAGTTCCATAATAGCAGACATACGCATAGCGTTCTTCATATAGTCGCTAAATACTGCGAAGGTTGCGCAGTAGGGGATAAGTCCGCCGTGTAAATACATACCGTTTACGATAGCAGCCATTGCGTGTTCTCTGATACCGAAGTGCATATTAGAACCAGTCTTATCGGTGGGGAGATAATCGCCACGAGATTTCATGGTTGATTTATTAGCAGGGCCAAGGTCAGCAGAACCACCGATTAAACTCGGTACGTATTTAGCAAGTTTGTTAAGCACGGTGTTGCTGTAACCCCTTGAAGCGTCGTCCTTTTCAAATTGCCAAAGTTCTTCAATAGCCTTAAGGTCGGGGAGTTCTTTCTTCTTCCAAGCGATATATTCTTTAGCGAGTTCGGGATATTTTTCCGCATACGCTTTGAACATTTCTTTCCAAGCCTTTTGCGCTCTTCTGCCTTTAGAAGCGAACTTCTTACAATGTTTGAAAACTTCTTCAGGAACTTCAAACGGAGCGTAATTGTAATCTAAATTCTTCTTTAAGGTAGCAACGCCTTCTTCACCTAAAGGTGCGCCGTGGCAACTTGCTTTACCTGCAAGGTGTGAACCGTAACCGATAACTGATTTAATAATGATAAGCGACGGTTTTTCTTTTTCCGCTTTTGCCTTTTTAATAGCGCGGTTGAGAGCGCCGATATCGTTAGCGTCTTTAACGTTGATTACTTGCCAGCCTAATGCTTCGTGGCGTTTACCTACGTTTTCGGTAAAAGTAATATCGGTGTTACCTTCAATGGTTATATCGTTATCGTCGTATAAAACGATAAGTTTGCCAAGTTTAAGTGAGCCAGCAAGTGATGCCGCTTCGTTTTCAATACCTTCTTGCATACAGCCGTCGCCACAGAGAGCGTAGGTGTAGTGGTCAACGATTGGGAAACCTTCTTTGTTGAACTTTTGAGCAAGATAATCTTCAGCGATAGCCATACCTACAGCGTTAGCAATACCTTGTCCGAGCGGGCCTGTGCTAGTTTCAACGCCGGGGCATACGCCGTATTCGGGGTGACCAGCAGTTTTAGAGCCGAGTTGACGGAAGTTCATAATATCTTCTTTGGTAAGACCAAAACCGAAAAGATAATAAAGCGCGTAATCGAGCATAGAGCCGTGACCTGCTGAAAGCACGAATCTGTCTCTATTATCGAAAGCGGTATCTTTCGGATTAAAAGTCATATTAGTAAACGCCGCGTAACCGATAGGTGCTGCGCCGAGCGGAAGCCCGGGGTGACCAGAGTTTGCCTTCTGAATCGCTTCAGCGGAAAGAACCCTTATGGCGTTGACTGTGAGTTGTTTAACGTCTTGCATAAATAAATCCTCCTTGATACGATTTGGCTTAAAAGTGGTAACGGATACGAAGTTTATTTTCCGTTACCGATAAGCCTAACGCATAATACAATATATATTATATAGCAATATCAATAGTTTTTCAAGCCTTTTTCCGTAAAATTAAATAAAAAAACTTGATATATTTTACCTTTGTTGCTATAATTAGAATAGATTATTATGGAAAATTATGCACGGAGAGACTTTTTATGGCTGAAAAACAATTCGTAACTCAAATTGCTGATATTAACGAAAATTTTACTCAATGGTATACTGACGTTGTTCTTAAAACTGAACTCGTTGACTACGGCCCTGTTAAAGGCACTATGGTTATCCGCCCTTACGGATACGCTATTTGGGAAAATATTCAAAAAGATATGGACGCGCGTTTTAAAGAAACGGGTTCTAAAAACGCATACTTTCCGCTACTTATACCAATGAGTTTCTTTACTAAAGAAGCCGAACACGTTGAAGGCTTTGCGCCTGAAGTTGCGGTTGTTACTCACGCTGGTGGCGCTAAACTTGAAGAACCGCTTGCTATTCGCCCGACTAGTGAAACGGTTATAGGCACTATGTATGCAAAATGGATTCAGTCTTATAGGGATTTACCCGTTATAATGAATCAATGGTGTAACGTAATGCGTTGGGAAAAAACCACGCGCCCGTTCCTTCGTACGAGTGAATTTTTATGGCAAGAAGGGCATACCGTTCACGCAACCGAAGAAGAAGCGATGGAAGAAACCATAAAGATGCTTAACGTTTATAAATCGTTTATGGAAGAAACGCTTGCGCTCCCCGTGTTTACGGGCAGAAAGACTGAAAAGGAAAAATTTGCAGGCGCTGTTGCAACTTTCGGGTTAGAAGCAATGATGCTTGACGGTAAGAGTTTGCAGTCCGGAACTTCGCACTATTTAGGTCAAAACTTTGCAAAAGCGTTTGATATTAAATTCCTTGATAAAGATAGCACTTTAAAGCACGGTTATACCACTTCTTGGGGTACTTCAACAAGAATGATAGGCGCTATTATTATGGCGCACGGCGACCAAAGGGGTTTGGTGCTTCCGCCCCGCGTTGCGCCTATTCAAGTGGTTATCGTTCCTGTCGCTGCGCATAAAGGCGGTGTAATTGAAAAGGCTAAAGAACTTGAAAGCGCGCTAGTTAAAGCAGGTGTTCGCGTAGAAGTTGATACCCGCGATATGAGCCCCGGTTGGAAATTTAACGAATGGGAAATGAAAGGCGTTCCCTTGCGTATAGAAGTTGGCCCGCGTGATATTGAAAATAATCAAGTTATGATTATGCGCCGTGATACGCTTGAAAAGAGCACGCTCTCTATGGACGGCTTAACCGAATCAGTCGTTGCTCTTTTAGATACTGTTCAAAAAGATATGCTTGTTAAATCACGCGAACGCCGTGATAAAAAAGTTGTAGAAGCAGATACTTTAGACGGTATACTTTCTGGCGTAGAAGGCAAAAATTTTGTTAAAGCAGGTTGGTGTGGTTGTCGCGAATGTGAAGACAAGGTAAAAGAAGTTGCCGCAGCAACTGCCCGCGTTATGTGTGATGAAGAAGGCGTACCTGAAAAATGCGCAATTTGCGGAAAGCCTGCAAAACATAAAGTTATATTTGCCCGCGCATATTAAGATAACGTTAAAGTTTGTTGAGAGTTAATAAGGGCAAAAGGAGATTTTAATGATAACTATTCAAGTGGGGGATTTAACCCCTGTAACTATTTCAAACGGTTTGGTTTGGACTATTATTGCTATTTCTATAGCAGTAATGCTTGCCTTTTACGTTTTGCGTTCTTTAGGTATTTATACTCTTGCAAAAAGGCAAGGCGTAAAAGCACCTTATCTTGCCTTTATACCTTGCGTTTGGATGTATACTGCGGTAAAACTTATAAAAAAAGTTAGGCTGTTTAATAGACCTATGGAAAGCCTTGCTCTTATATTTTGTATAATTTTTTCCGTTTCACAGGTTCTTACTTTTGCATCTGAATTTATAGTAAACTTTCCGCTTGTCGGAAACTTTTTGGCTGGCAGAGATATTTGCCTTGCGGAAAATCCGTCCTGCTTAAAAGACGGGTATTTTGCTTGGACGGCAGGCGTTTACGTTGGGCCTGATTTCGTAAATCCTTACGGAAACGCGCACCGTATTATGGAAATTATTTTGACCGTAATTTCTTACGTGGGTATAATTTTTGACTTGGGCGCAATTTTCGTTACAGTTTTCGTATATATCAACCTATTTAGGTGCTACTGGCCACAACATCACGTTTTGGCGTCAATACTTTCTATCTTTGGTTTGTTTGCGCCGTTTGCGTTCGTTATAAGAAATAAAGACTACGTTAATTATATAGATTATATGCGTTCAAGGTATAATTACGGCCCTTACGGCGGACCTTATAACAACCCGTACGGAAACCCATATAATAATCCGTATAATAACCCTTACGGAAGAAATCCTTACGGAGCGCCACCTGCCCCAGAGAATCCTTTTGAGGAATTTGCAGAAAAGGGCGAAGTTGACCCCGGTGAACCGTTTAAAGAATTTGATGATAAAAACAAGGATTAAATTTAATGAAAAGTGAAAATATTGCCGCGATATCTACTGCTTTAGCCGCAAGTGGTGTCGCGGTTATTAGAATAAGCGGAGATAGTCCGCTTGATATTGCGGAAAAAATGTTTAACCCGTCAGGTAAAACTGCGGTTAAAAATTTTCAACCTTATAGAATGTACGTTGGGGAAATCGTCGCTGACGGTTTTAACGACCACGGTCTTTGCGTATATTTTAAAGGGCCAAATAGTTTTACCGGTGAAGACGTGGTTGAATTTCACTCTCACGGCGGTTTGGCTATAACTAAAGGAATTTTGAAAAAGATTTTATCGCTTGGCGCAAGGCTTGCCGTAAACGGTGAATTTACAAAACGCGCGTTTTTAAACGGTAAACTTTCCTTATCTTCTGCCGAAGGGCTTATTGATATGATTAACAGCGAATCGGTAAGTGGCGTTAAGGCAGGGTATTATTTATATAGAGAAAAGTTAAATGCGGAAATAACCGCGCTTCAAGATAGAATAACCGACGCGCTTGCCGAAGTTGACGCGGATATGGATTTCCCGGAAGAAGATTTAGAAATTACTTCTACCGAAAACGTTGAAAGCGCGCTAGATTTCGTTATAGAGCGCATTGATAATTTACTTAAAACTTACCGCACGGGCAGGGCGCTTAAAAGCGGTGTGCGCGTGGGTATTGCAGGAAAGCCCAACACGGGCAAAAGTTCAATATTAAACGCGCTATTAAATTATGATAAAGCGATAGTTTCCGATATTGCAGGCACAACTAGAGATATCGTTGAAGGGGAAATTGATATAAACGGCGTACGCTTTAATTTTTCCGATACGGCAGGGATTAGGGAAAGTGACGATAAGATTGAAGAACTTGGCGTAAAACTTTCTAAAAAAGTGCTTGACGAAAGCGACATTATACTTTTCGTTATGGATGCGTCTGATATTACTGCTGAAGACGACGCTATTTATAATATAATTAAAGATAAAAACGCGCTTGTTGCCGTTAATAAAACTGATAAGAGTAACTTAAAAGATGCGCGCGCGGACGTTTACGTTTCGGCGCTAAAAAAGGAAAATATTGAAAAGTTAAAAGAAATGCTTTTTGAGCGCGCTTTGGGTGCTGGAATAGATATAAACGGCGATTTTCTTTGTGAAGAACGCCACTTTGAAGCGCTTAAACGCGCAAAAGAAAAACTTGTTATGGCAAGAAATAGCGTAGGAACTGTACCGCTTGATATTCTTGCAATAGACGTTAAAGACGGTTGGGATGCGCTTGGTGAAATTTCTGGAAAAACGGCAACCGAAGAAATTACTAACGATATTTTCTCAAAATTTTGCGTGGGAAAATAGGGGGTGAATTATGGTAAATCTTGAACTTTACCGCGTATTTTACACGGTGGCAAAATGTGGAAGTTTAACGAAAGCCGCTGAAGAACTTTATATATCGCAACCCGCAGTATCACAGGCGATAAAGCAACTTGAAACCCAACTCGGTGGAAAACTTTTCAACCGCACGCATAAGGGTATGGAACTTTCTGAAACGGGCGGTAAACAAATTTTTGCAACCGTAGAAAAGGCGCTTAAACTTTTTGAAGATGCAGAAAGTAAATACGCAGAACTTAAAGATACCGCAACGGGCGTTGTTAGAATTTGCGCGTCTGATACCGTAAGCACTCATTTTTTACTTCCTTATATAAAAGAGTATCACGAAAAATTCCCCAACGTAAACCTTATACTTCAAAATGGAACTTCTAATGAAACTATAGAACTTTTAAAGAACAATAAGGGCGATATAGGGTTTGTAAATCTTCCCATAGACGATAGTGACATAAACTTATCAAATACCGTAATGCAACTGCACGATACTTTCGTTTGCAGTAAAAAGTTCGTTGAACTTACTGAAGGTATAATAGATTTAAAACGCTTACAAGATTATCCACTTTTAATGCTTGAACTTTCAACGGCAACAAGGCAGGCGATAGTTAGTTTTGCGCACTCTCAAGGCGTTCATTTGCACCCTGAAATTGAACTTGCAAGTTTAGAACTTATGGTTGAACTTGCCAAAAACGGTATAGGGATTGCTTGTATTCCTAGAGAGTTCGTAGTTCACGAACTTGAAGAAGAAAAAAGTTTGCTTGAAATAAAAACCAACCCGTCGCTTCCAACAAGGGCAATAGGTTTGGCGCTTCCTAAAGATGAAACTATGACTTTCGCAGTCAAAGAGTTTATTAAACTTATAAATAAAGGAGAGTAATCTTTATGGAAATATGGCAAGCGATAGTTTTGGGCGCAGTTCAAGGCTTTGCCGAGTTTTTGCCCGTTTCGTCAAGCGGTCATTTAATACTTTTGCAAAACTGGTTCGGCATAGAAGACAACGTTATATTTTATAGCGTAATGTTGCATCTTGGAACGCTTATACCTGTAATTGTGGTGCTGTGGAAAGAAATTCTTGAACTGTTTAAAAAGCCGTTTAATAAATTTTGGTTTTTAGTGGTGGCAACTATTCCTGCGGGAATTATGGGAATAATCTTTTCAAAAGTGTTTGATTTAGACGCGCTGTTTACCGACCACGTTTGGCTACTATCTATAACCTTTACTTTTACGGCGGCGGAAATGTTGTTTTCAGAAATGCGCGCTAAAAAAGTGGAAATGTTAAACCCTATAAACTTAAAAACTTCGTTCATTATGGGGTGTGGTCAGGCGGTTGGCGTTCTTCCGGGCGTTTCAAGAAGCGGTTCAACCATCACCGCAGGGTGTTTAGGAAAAGTTGATAAAACCGAAAACGCGAACTTTACGTTTTTAATGAGCATCCCTATTATACTTGCCGCCGTGCTACTTGAAAGTTTAGATTTGGTGCAGTCTGGCGGGGGTGTTGGTATTGACGTTCTTCCGTTGCTTTTGGGAATTTTAACGGCAATGATTTGCGGTTACATAGCCATTAAATTTATGCTTAAAATTATAAAGAAAGCAAATTATAAATGGTTCAGCGTTTATCTTATTTTAATAAGCATAACTAACTTAATAGTTTATTTCGTATAGAAAAAAGGCTCTCTGTTGAGAGCCTTTTTTAATATTTGTTTTACATTAAAACCGCTATTGAAATAGAGCAGTAAATTATTAACGCAAGCGCGTCAACAATCGTAGTCATTAGCGGGCTTGCAACGACAGCTGGGTCAAGTTTAATCTTCTTTGCAACTAGTGGAAGAATACACCCGACTAGTTTTGCCATAATTAAACTTATTGCGCACACTACTGATATAACTAGCGCGGTTTTTATATCTATAGCGTTATAAAGATTATCTATAAGCATAATTTTACCAAAACAAATAACGCCGATAGTTAAACCTAATGCAAGGGATGCTAAAAATTCTTTCAATATTACTTTGAAAATATCTTTAAATTCAACTTCGCCCACGGCTATTGCGCGGATTACGGTTACTGAAGTTTGTCCGCCGGCGTTACCAGCAGTACCCATAAGCATAGGCACGAACGCGTAAAGCACGGGGGTTAATTTGCTTTCAAAGTTAGCAAGAATAATGCTTGTAAAGGTTGAAGTGATTAAAAGTAAAATAAGCCACGGCGCGCGCGCTTTCCAAACACTCCAAATAGATTGCTTTAAGTAAGGCTTTTCATTGGATAGCATACCTGCCATCTTTTGAATATCTTCAGTTGCTTCTTCTTGGATAACGTCAACAGCGTCGTCGACGGTAACTATACCAACCAAGCACCCTTCTTTGTCGATTACGGGTAGGGCAAGGAAGTCGTACTTTGAAAATTTAAGCGCAACCTGCTCTTTATCTTCAAGCGTTTCAACCGTTATACAGTTGGAGTCCATAACGTCGGCAATAATAGAACTTTTTTCGGCAAGAAGCATATCTTTAACCGTAACCACACCAACTAAATGCTTTTTTCTGTCGGTAACGTAGCAAGTGTAAACGGTTTCTTTATTTAATCCCGTACGTTTAATTTTTTCAAACGCCGCTTCTATCGTGGTTGATGCGGAAAATGAAACGTATTCGGTGGTCATAATAGAGCCTGCCGAATCGTCGGGGTATTCTAAAAGGTCGTTTATCTGTTTGCGGTTGTCGGGGTCGGCGTTTTTAAGTATTCTTTTAACAACGTTTGCAGGCATTTCTTCAATAATGTCAACGGCGTCGTCAAGGAACATATCGTCAATAACCGCTTTAAGTTCTTTATCGGTAAAGGTCTTGATTAACCGCTCTTGAGTGTCGGTATCAATTTCAACAAAAACGTCGCTTGCAAGTTCTTTTGGTAGCAAGCGGAAAAACATAATTTGCTCTTTTTCATCAAGGTTATCTTCCATATAAAGAGCAATATCTGCGGGCTCCATATCGAGTAGCAGAATACGGAGGTCTGCGAATTTTCGCGTTTCAAAGCAAAAACTCAATCTTTCGTAAATTATTTGCATTTCTTCTGTCACGGCAAAGAACCTCCTTTTAAATAAAATAAAACCTGCGCTTAATAAAGGCAGGCAAAAACCAAACGCCAAAAGGCGCGTAACCATGCTGGCTTTAGCACCGTAGGGCAATGAAACTGCATTAGAGCACGCCTTGTTTTCGACGAGGTCTGTTCACACCATCTTATAGTGTCTCCACTATTTCGCGGCAGCAGTCCGTATCCCTATGGTAGCCTTACCTACCGGAGTATATTCAGATTATTTTCAGT
>JAFVOV010000008.1 GCA_017505675.1 Clostridia bacterium | reverse complement strand
ATTAAAGCAACGGCGTTTAAGTTAAAAAGCGCTTTGCAGTCGTAAAAGTGCGCTTCGGCAGTATCCGTGTAAGAAAATACGCCCGCGCCAAATTCTCTATTTGGCAAGGTTAAAAAATCTAAAATCTGGTCGTAAGCCGCTTTTATAGTTGAATAATCTTGCCTAGTAACTTCAGGTATATTTAGCGTTTCAATTTGCATATAGTAAAAAAACCTGCAATATATAGGCAAGCCTATTGAAAAGGTTATTATAAAAATGAAAACTGCAACGCCGAAAAGGGCGGTTAAAAATTTATTTAACATAACTTAATTATTGTAGCATAAGCGTTTAATTTTGTCAATGCGTAAATTTGCTTGACATATTTAATTTAAAGTTGCATAATAAACGCAAGAAGGTTTTCGGACAACACTTCTATAAAACAACCGAAATTTAAGGCAAAAATGAAACCTTTTTTTCGGCATAAAAATTACCGTCCGGAAGAAAGGTTTTTTATTATGTCAAAAATATTTTCAACTAAAAAAATGGTTAGGGCGGGGCTTATCGCTGCGCTTTACACGGTTTTATCACTCATAACTTTTCCCGTAGCAAGCGGGGCTATACAGTTTCGTATGAGCGAAGCGCTGACAATGCTACCGTTATTTTTTGTAGAGTCAATCCCTGCGCTGTTCGTTGGGTGCGCGCTATCTAACCTTATAACGGGGTGCGCGGTGTTTGATATAATATTTGGTAGCGTTATAACACTAGTATCGGCATTACTTACTTTCGCTTTCGGAAAGATTATTAAAATCACGGCGGTTAAACTTTTAGTCGGGGGCATTTTCCCCGTAATTTTGAACGCTATATTTTTACCGCTTATTTGGGTTTGGTGTTACGGCGCAGGTGAATATATTTATATCGTACAAGCGGCGTTTTTATTAGTAAGCCAAAGCGGAGCGGTTTACGCGTTTGGCGTTCCGTTATATTTAGCGGTAAAAAAAATGAAAAGAAGGAGCTTGAGTTTTTTAGAATAATGTACTGACACAAAAAAATTATTAATCAGTCATTTTTTGTGACATAGCCAAGAATAAAAAAATCCCGCGGGATATCCCGTGGGATTTTTTCATTAGTCTATTCTTCTGAAAGGATGGTAAACCGCCCAGTAGAAAATAAGCCACAAAGCGGATACACCAACTAGCGAATATATAATTCGCGATACGACTGCGCTACCACCGCTACCAAAAATCATTGCAACAAGGTTAAAGTCAAAAAGACCAACTAGTAACCAAACGAGTGCGCCGATTATAACGAGCGTGAACGCTATAATGGTAGTAATTTTCATCTTAATCCCCCTTTAACGCTATTATGCGCAAAAACTAAAGGGTTATACAGCGTAAATTAAACGAATGCGTTTTCTAAAACAAGTTTATCAAAATCTATTTGTTCAACAAAATCGTTTTGGGTAAATCTTACGTTGTTGTATTTAGCGTAGTTAAACAAATGCGTTTTAATTAAAACGGGCGTGGCTATATCTAAATTTTCGCATATTTCACGCAAATAGTCAAAGAACTCCGAATAATCAATAGCGCCGTCTTTTTCAAACATATATTGTTTAAGAATTTTATCCTTTTTCATAACCTTTGCCCAAATTTTTATCATAAACACTCCTTAAAGTAAAATAATTGTATCACAACTAAAGAAGAAAATCAAGATTTATATTGACAAATCCTTGCGAAACAGTTACAATATATTATTATAAACATAAACTATTTGTGTTTACGGAGATTGAGATGAATAAATTAAAAAAAGAATTGTTAAATTTACTTGGTGATAACGCAAGGTATACCTATAAGCAACTTGCCGATATTACCGGTGTTTCTGAAAGCGAAGCCGAAGCCGCGGTTAAAGAATTAGAACAAGACGGCGTTATCGTTAAATATTCTGCTATCGTAAATACCGAAGCAATGGAAGAAAGCGATAAAGTTCAGGCGCTTATTGAAGTTAAAGTTGCGCCCCAAAAACTTAAAGGGTTTGATTCTTGCGCGGAAGAGATTTACGGGTTTAAAGAAGTTCAAAGTTTATACCTTATGAGCGGTGGCTTTGACCTTGCCGTTTTTGTAGAAGGTAAATCAATAACTGACATAGCAAAATTCGTTTCGGAAAAACTTTCCTTTATAGACGGGATTGTTGGTGTTCAAACGCATTTTATACTTAAAAAATACAAGATAGAAGGGCATATCACAAAACCCTTTGAAGAGATTAACAGGCAAATTATTCAAGCATGAGAGAATTTATAAGCCGTAAGGCAAAAAACATAAAACCGTCCGGGATAAGAAAATTTTTTGATATAGTTGCAGAACGCAAAGACGTTATTTCGTTAGGCGTTGGCGAACCGGACTTTATAACGCCGTGGGAAATCCGCGACGCAGGTATTCAAGCGCTTAAAAAAGGATATACGCAATATACTTCAAATAAGGGCTTGCCGTTATTGCGCAAAGAAATTTCAAGTTACTTAAAAGATAGTTTTAGCGTGGATTTTTCTGCGGACGAAACTATTATAACCGTCGGCGCAAGCGAAGCGATTGATTTGGTTCTGCGCGCAACCGTTGACGACGGTGACGAAGTTTTGATACCAGACCCAAGTTACGTTTCTTATAAACCGTGCGTGGAACTTAACGGCGGTGTGGCAGTTCCCGTTCCTTGCGACGGCGCAAACGGATTTAAATTAACGCCGGAAATGCTTGAGAGCGTTATTACGGAATAGACCAAGATTTTAATTTTCCCTTATCCTAATAACCCTACGGGCGGGGTGATGGAAAAAGAATATATTGAAAAAATTATTCCCGTGATATTACCCCAGAAGCAATGGAGCCAGTTCATATGGCGGGACTTATAGTGAAGGGCAACGAAATTGTTCAGCGCCGCATCCACCGCGCCTGCCCCAAGGCCATAAGGCACCGCCAAAAGGCACAGCACGGGATAAGAACGAACGCGAGCAAAGCCAAGGAGCGCCACGGCGGTGATCAGCACGCTGAATGCCGTT
>JAFVOV010000007.1 GCA_017505675.1 Clostridia bacterium | reverse complement strand
GCCACAAGCGGAAGTAAAAAACGAAGCGTTGAGCCGGATTCCCCAGCATCAAGCGTTTTCCCGCCAGAAAGAAGAGCTCTTAAACAGGTTTCCGTAACTGCTATATCGTTTGAAGAAAACCCGTTGCAACGCGCGGTAGGCTCTTTACCCGACAAAAAATTGCATATAGAAATTCTATGCGCGTATGATTTTGAAGGAATAGCGGATATAATCCCACCTATCTTTCCCTTTTTTATTTTAACGTTCATTTAAGATACTCCGCAAGTTCAATTACTTTGATTTTTTCCGGACGACAATCTTCTACGCCGTGCACCGCGATAACCGTTATATAATCACCGCTACGCTTTTTATCAGACAGCGCGGCTGTGGCTATTTTTTCAATTTCGTAAGGACAAATGTTTTCACCCACGCACTTTTTAACGGCGCTTAACATATTTACATAATCGTTTTTACTTATATAACCGCGCTTAAAAGATGCGTTAAGTATAATATCAAGCCCCATAGCAACCGCCCTACCGTGCGGAATAGTGTATCCACTTAAATTTTCTATTCCGTGCGCGGGGGTATGCCCTAAATTAAGCAGTTTTCTTAAACCGCTTTCAAACTCATCTGTTTCAACCACCCTGCGTTTATAATCGATAGAAAGATAAACAAGTTCTTCTATTGCGTATTCACCGCCACAAATTAAATAGTAAACTTTTTTATCTAAAAGCGCGTACTTTGCCGCTTCGCCCATACCGTCTATAAAAATTTCTTTAGGGAGAGATGAAAGGGTATCCACGTCACAAACAACTAACGCCGGTTGCTTAAACGCGCCGACCAAATTTTTACCTAAAGGTAAATCAATAGCCGTTTTCCCACCAACCGAAGAATCAATTTGCGATAAGAGCGTTGTTGGAATTTGAACGTATTTTATTCCGCGCAAAAAACTTGCAGCAGCAAAACCTGCCATATCGCCAACCACTCCGCCACCGAGCGCAACCAAGCAGTCCGTACGGGTAATTTCATTTTCCGCCAAAAAGTTAAGTATTTGACCGTAAACATTTAAATTCTTGCTTTGCTCGCCGTGCGGAAAAACGAATTTAACTGCGGTATACCCCGCGTTTTTAAGCGAAAGCAAAACTTTATCTGCGTAAAGCGCGTTTACCGTGTCGTCGGTAACTAGCGCGATTTTGCAACTACCCGCAACTTCTTTTATAAGCGAGCCTATATTATCTAAAAGATTACGCCCTATTAAAACGTCGTATTCCCCTGACGCTTTAACCCTTATTTTTTTTACAGGGCAAAAGTTACTTGTCATTTAACTTGCTCCTTCTCATCTTTTCGGAAATAAGTTTCTTTTCGTTTCCGTCTGCAAGTAGCGCTTTCATTTCCGATTTATCACGCTTAACTAAAGCGTTTTTATATTCTAATAAACTTTTAACTATACTGTCTATTTCATTTGTAAGATAGTCTGCGTTATCAACGGTTAATTGCGCCCACATTTCAGGGGATAACCTTGCAACCCTTGTCATATCGCGAAAACTTCCTGCGGAAAAGCCCATAAATTGCGCCGCCGTTTCACTTTTGATATAAGAACTTGAAACTAAATGCGCAAGTTGGGAAGTAAAAGCAATAATTTCATCATGCTTTTCGGCTGTGGTAATTACCACCGTGCCAAAGCCGATTTCCAAAGAAAAACTTTTAAGAAAAGCAACTTTTTTTAGGTCTGCTTTAACAGGAACTAAAATCATACTTGCCCTGTCAAATAGCGTTGCCGTAGAGTGGCTTACCCCAGAAAATTCACGCCCAGCCATAGGGTGTGTGCTTATAAAATCTAAACGCGGATAAACTACGGAAAGTTCTTTCATCTGCTTAACTACCCTGCGCTTGTTCCCACAACAATCGGCAACCAAGCAACCGTCCTTTAAAAGCGGACAGTATTCGTTAAGAGCGTTTTCCAAGGCTTCTGGATAGAGTGAAAAGAATAAAATATCCATATCCCTTACGTTTTCTTTATTGAGTTCATAGTGGTAAGCGGACAAAAGTTTTCCGTCAAGCATAGCCTTTTTGCTAATATCAAAGGCGTAAACTTTATGCTCCGTACGGTTTACTATCGTTCTGCCGAGCGAACCGCCGATAAGCCCTAAACCTATAATACCTATTTTCATTTTAATCTCTGCCGTCGTATTTTTTTCCTACAATCGGAATTATTTTTCTAATTTTACCCATAAGCGCGTCAAACTGTTCAGGGTTGAGCGACTGCGCGCCGTCACAAAGAGCGCGTTTGGGGTCGTTGTGAACTTCTATAATAAGCCCGTCTGCGCCCGCGCCAACTGCCGCAAGCGACATAGGTTCAACGTATTTTGCAATACCCGTTGAGTGGCTAGGGTCAATTACTATAGGAAGATGCGTTTTATCTTTAAGCGCAGGAACTGCCGAAAGGTCTAAAGTGTTTCTTGTCATTGTTTCAAAAGTTCTTATACCCCTTTCGCAAAGGATAACTTCGCTATCGCCTTCAGACATAATGTATTCTGCGCTCATCAAAAGTTCTTGAAGTGTGTTTGCAAGCCCACGCTTTAAAAGAACGGGTTTGCCGGTTTTGCCAACTTCTTTTAAAAGTTCAAAGTTTTGCATATTTCTAGCGCCGATTTGTATAACGTCAACGTCCTTAAACAAATCAAGGTCGGTAACGCTTAAAAGTTCGGTAACGACAGGTAAACCCGTCTCCGCTTTTGCTTTAAGCAATAATTCTATACCCGTACCCTTTAACCCTTGGAACGCGTAAGGTGAAGTTCTTGGCTTAAACGCGCCACCGCGTAGCATTGTTGCGCCAGACGCTTTTACTGCGTTAGCAACTTCAATAATCTGCGCTTCAGATTCAACCGAACAAGGTCCTGCAATAACTTGAAAGTTAAGCCCGCCGATTTTATGCCCACCCACGTCTATAACGGAATCTTCAGGATGGAATTTTCTGTTTGCGTTTTTATAAGGTTCTTGAACGCGTTGCACCTTATCAACCATATCAAGCGAAGAAATAAGGTCAATATCAACCCTACTAGTATCGCCGACCAACCCTAAAACCGTAGAATTTTCACCACGGCTAACGTGAACGTCAAGCCCTAAATCTTTGACCCATTCTACTAAATTGTCGAATTGACTTTGCTCGCAAGAGTTTTTAACTACGATAATCATAATATATCTCCATTAAATTATTACGTTTTGAATTATTTTAACTGTTGCGCAAGGCAGTAACGAAGTATTGCGCCACGTATACGCTCGCCCTTTATTTAAGCGACGCTTTTAAGAGTGTAGACGCGGGGAAAGACTAGGCTCGCCTGCGCAAGCGGATGAAATAGAACGTCTGTTCATTGAAGTCGGTTGCGCAAGGCAGTAACGAAGTATTGCGTTGCGTATACGCTCTTAAAAAAATTGCCCTGTAGTAATTTACTACAGGGCCAAGTTTCATTTCCACGCAAAAACTATCCGTATAGTAACTACTAACGCGATATTGAAAACTTGTTATTAAAGTAAAAGTAAAAATAAGATTTAAAAGTTTTCATAGTTTTGCCTCAAAAGTGATTTTATTATACTCCCATCGTTTTATAGTTGTCAAGTGATTTTTTACTGCAGAACGGCATTTTTTCAACTTTTTACGCCTTTTTAAACCGCTTTTTGTTAGCAGAGCGACGCACCGTTACCAGTATTGCAGAATCGCTACGCATAATAGAATATATGCGCTCGTTTATTATAACGCCAACGACCAGCCCTAGCATTGAAATATAAGTCCATAATAAAAACACTATTATTGCCGCAAGGCTACCGTAAAATGCGTTATAGTTTGCAAAAAACCTTAAATACAATATAAAAAATATTGTTCCTAAAACTATTATAAAAACGGATACTAGCGCGCCGATTGATACTTGTGCGAATTTTAACCTAACGGGGCTAATAAACCTGTTTAGTAACATTATGATTAAATAGCCGAACGCAATAATTAAAGTAAACGCAAGCACGGTAAAAAGCAATCTATACGCGCTAATTCTTCTTGCTTGGGCAAAAATCATATTGCCAAACGCGAATAGCACCGCCGCACCCAAAAACACGGTAAATAGCGCTGCAAGCGCAACCAACGCCCAAATGCGCCGCATAACACCGCGCTTAATTTTTGATTTTACGCCGTAAATAAAATCTCCGTCCTTTGACATTTGGTTAAGTAGCGTGGTGCAAGAAAATATAATGGTAAAAACGAACAGCGCCGTAACGCCTTTTGATGCGTTTTCTGCGGTAGATGCGATAGTTTCGCCTGCCGCGCGGAATTCTTCAGGTAACCTAGCAACTATTTCTTTTGAAACGCTTACGCCGAACACCCCGAACGCAGTAATAACTAAAAATGCAAGCGGAATAACCGAAGTTAAAAAATAATATACCCACGCCCCCGCAACCGTTGTAACGCGTTTTTCATTAAAAAGGCGCAAAACCGTTTTTACTTTTGATTTAATCATAAAGACAGTTTGCGCCGTTTTATAAAATTTATTAAATTTGCCTAAATAACTATTTTTTTAGGTTTATCTACCGAATTTTTTCATTAAAAGTTCTTTAAGTTCGTCGTTAGATAATTGTTTTTTTGCGCCGTCACGCTTTCTTTCCGCATCACGCCTACCTTGCTTTCTTTCCCTATCCGTCTTTTGATTTTCTACTGCAATACCGTGGGGAAGTTCAGCAGTTTTCATAGTGAGTGAAATTTTCTTTTTAACCGTATCAACGCCCAAAACTTTAACTTTTACCAAGTCACCAACCTTTAATACGTCTGACGGATGCTTAATATAATTATCGGAAATTTGTGAAATATGAACCAAACCATCCTGATGAACGCCGATATCAACAAACACGCCGAAGTCAATAACGTTTCTTACCGTGCCGTTAATTTCCATACCTTCTTTTAAATCCGCTAAATCCATAAGGTCGCTGCGGAGTATAGGCTTTGGTAAACTATCACGAATATCACGACCGGGTTTTAATAGTTCGGTTACGATATCTTGAACGGTGGGAACGCCTACGCCACATTCTTTTGCGATTACGTCAATACCCTTTTGTTCTATCCTTGCTCTTATATCGCCTATTTTACCTTCAGCAACGTCAGTTAAAGTATAACCCGTTGCGGAAAGCAACTTTTCAACGGCAGGATAACTTTCGGGGTGAACGCCCGTATTATCAAGAACATTACCGCCAACTATACGCAAAAACCCTGCGCATTGTTCAAACGCTTTTGCGCCCAACTTTTTAACAAGCAACAAATCTTCCCTTTTCTTAAACGGTTTTTGCTCCCTATATTTAACTATCTCTTTAGCAATACCCTTATTTAAGCCGGCAACGTAAGATAATAAACTAGGCGACGCGGTGTTAAGGTCAACGCCAACGCTATTTACGCAGTCTTCAACAACGCCACCCAAAACTTCTTCTAGCCTTGCTTCAGGCATATCGTGCTGATATTGCCCTACGCCTATAGACTTAACGTCAATTTTAATAAGTTCTGCAAGTGGGTCTAAAAGTCTTCTTGCAATAGAAACCGCGCTTCTTTGCGTAACGTCAAAATCAGGGAATTCTTCCGCGCCCAACTTACTTGCACTATAAACGGATGCGCCCGCTTCGTTTACTACTGCGTAAGAAATGTCTAACCCGTTTTCTTTAATCATATTTGCAACGAAAATTTCGCTTTCTTTACTTGCCGTGCCGTTTCCGATAGAAATTACTGAAACCCCGTGCTTTTTAATAAGCGCTATAAGTTTTTGCGCCGCTTCTTCAATTTTATTCTGCGGTGGGGTTGGATAAACAACGGTAGTATCTAAAACGTTACCTTCAGCGTCAATTACTGCGATTTTGCATCCCGTTCTATAGGCGGGGTCAAGCCCTAAAATAACCTTGCCTTTAAGCGGGGGTTGTAAAAGTAGCGGACGGAGATTAACTTCAAACATTTTAATCGCTTGTTCGCTTGCCTTTTCGGTGAGTTCGTTTCTAACTTCCCTTTCTACCGACGGGAAAATAAGGCGGGTATAAGCATCAGCCGCAGCGTCTGCAACAATCTTTGCTGCTCCCGTTTGGTTTTTAACGTAAATAGAGTGAATTGCCGCGATAAACGCTTCAGTATCTACAACGATAGAAACTTTTAAACATTCTTCTTTTTCACCGCGGTTTACCGCAAGTATTCTATGCGAAGGAATTTTTGATATTTTTTCAGAATAATCTGCATACATATCGTAAGTTTTTGCATTTTCGTTTTCCAAAAGTTTGCAAGAAAGTTCGCCCACGTCAAAAATCTTTTTACGGAGTGTTTTGCGGAGTTCAGCGTCGTCAGAAACGCGCTCTGCGATAATATCCGCCGCCCCTGCAATAGCCTTTTCAGCGCTTTCAACGCCTTTTTCTTCGCTGATAAATTCAATGGCTTTCGCATTAACATCTGCATCGGTTTGCTCTAAAATAAACTCTGCAAGCGGAGTAAGCCCCTTTTCCGCAGCAACGCTTGCGCGCGTTTTTCTCTTTTGTTTAAACGGTCTATAAATATCTTCCGCTTCGGTAAGAGTTTCAGCAGCCGCAAGAGACACCATAATTTCATCAGTCATTTTGCCTTGCTCTGTGATAGAATCTGCAATTTCTTGCTTTCTCTTATCCAAATTTCTTAAATATTTAAGCCTATCGGAAAATTCACGGAGAACTTGGTCGTCACAAGAGCCTGTTTGCTCTTTACGGTAACGCGCGATAAACGGAATTGTGTTCCCGTCGTCAATCAACGCGATAACGTTTGCCGAGTGGTCAGCGCGCATATTAAATTCTTTTGCAAGTTTAATTGAATAGTCCATATTTTATACCTTTTTACCTTTATTCTTTCTAATTTGTTTAATAACGTTTTCATACCCGTTGTCTTTAGGGGTATAATACACTTTGTTTTTAATTGAATCGGGCAAATATTGTTGCTCAACGTAACCGCCGTAATTGTGCGGATATTTATAGCCTGCCTTTTTCTCTTTATCTTCTTTAGATGCAAATTCGTAATTTTTTAGATGCGGTGGAACGTTATCGTCTTTAACGTTTATTGCGTCTTCTTCAGCGACGTACATTGCTTCAACAACCTAGTTGGATTTTTCCGCTTCCGCCACATAAATAACCGCTTCGGATAAGGGGATTAACCCTTCTGGTAAACCTAAATTTTGATACGCCACCAAAGCGTTAGTTGCAACCACCAACGCGTTGGGGTCTGCAAGCCCGACGTCTTCTGCGGAGTGAACCACCAAACGCCTTGCCAAAAGCAACGGGTCGCAACCGCCCTTAATTAGCCTTTGCATATAATATAGCGCAGCGTTTGCATCACTACCCCTTAAACTTTTACAAAACGCCGATAAAATATCGTAATATAAATTTTCGTCGAACGAGAGCGCTTTTTGTTGAATAGACTCTTCCGCATCAGAAAGCGTAACCGTAATCTTTCCGTTGCCGTCAGGCGCGGTGGTGAGCGCCGCAAGTTCTAACGCGTTATACGCCACGCGTAAGTCCCCTGCTGATGCGCGCGCAATGTGATTTAGCGCTTCTTCGGTAACCGTTAAATCGTAATTGCCAAGCCCCCTATCTTTATCCGAAACGGCGCGTTTTAACGCGCTTATAATATTTTGTTCGGAAAGCCGTTTAAGTTCAAAAACCCTACACCTTGAAACAATAGCGGGCGTCATAGCCGCGTAAGGGTTTTCAGTAGTTGAGCCGATAAAAATTATATCGCCCTGTTCGATAGCAGGAAGCAAACTGTCGCTTTGCGTTTTATTAAAACGGTGACACTCGTCAAGCAACAAATAAGTTTTTTTACCGAAATTTTTGGCGTTCATTCTGGCTTCGTCAACCACCCTTTTAACGTCGGCAACGCCACTATTTACCGCGTTGAGTTTAACGAACGCGCCATCCGTGCCGTTAGCAATAACGTTTGCAAGCGTCGTTTTACCACAACCGGGCGGGCCCCAAAAAATACAACTGCCAAGCCTATCAAGTTTTATAGCGCGGCGAAGTAGCCCCGTTTCCGAAACTATATGTTCTTGCCCTAAAAATTCCGAAAGCGTTTTTGCTCTCATTCTTTCGGCAAGCGGAACGTTCTTACTTCTATCTACCGCTAAATCAAATAAATCCATAGAAATATTTTAACATATCCCATATTTTTTTTCAAGTCATAATACAATATAATATGACTAAATCATTAAAGACTTTTTTGGAAAGTTTGCTGTTTTTGTTGCTTATAGCCTTTGCAATAGTTTTATCTACCAGCAAAAATTTTTCCGCCGCCGTTTTAGAAGGAATTAACCTTTGGGTAGCGTGCGTTCTTCCCGCGCTGTTTCCATACTTCTTTATAACCGCAATACTTTCTTCTTTAAGCGTAACGGGAAAAATTTCCAATGCTTTAACCCCGTTAACCACTAGACTCTTTAACGTGAGTGGCGCGGTTGGATACGCGCTTTTTATAAGCCTTATATCCGGCTACCCCACAGGCGCTAAAACGGTGGCAGATTTAAAGGAAAACGGGATTATAACCGAAACGGAAAGCGTTCGCGCGGCTGCGCTTTGCTCGTCTTCTTCGCCGATGTTTACTATAGGTAGTGTGGGTAACTTAATGTTTAACTCAAGCCTTTTTGGCGCGCTTTTGCTGTTTTCACACTTTTTGGCGGTAATAACTACGGGCATAATATTTTCTTTTTATAAAAGAAAAGACCGCCCCCAAAAAACATCCCGACTTTACGCGCTTAAAAAACTAGACAACCTTCTTTATGAAAGCACTTTTTCCGCGGTGATTTCCATTTTAATAGTCGGCGGACTAATTACCGTTTTTTACCTTTTAACCGAAGTTTTATTATCTTTTAATTTATTAAACCCACTTATCAACTTTTTTAACTTGATTTTTAAAGACCAAACGATAGCAAAAGGGCTTACTTTGGGACTTTTTGAATATACGCGCGGACTTAAAATTTTATCACAAGGCGGAATAAGCGTTATTTCTTTATCAATTTCTGCTTTTTTAATAAGTTTAAGCGGACTTTCTATAATGGCGCAATCTATTGCGTACTTAAAAAAAGCAAAAATAAAAACCGCTCCGTTCCTTTTATCAAAGGCGCTGTCAGCGGTTTTAAGTGCTTTATTCGGTTTTATTTTTTCATTATTTCTTTAATATAACTTTCAACTTCTTCGGGAACGTAACTTTTTATATCGCCACCAAGCCCTAAAATATTGCGCATTGCAGAAGAACTTATATGCACCAACTCTTTAGGCGTGGGGATATAAATAGTGGTAATTTCAGGATACATATCGCGATTATAGCGTTCCATAGTGGTTTCATACTTATAATCTTCTTTATCGCGTATGCCACGAACGTAAAACTCTACGCCTTCTTTTTTCATAAAATCAACTAGCATACCCGTAAATGATTTTACTTCAATTCGCGTATCGTTTTTAAAAGAACGCTCTATCATAATTTTTCTTTGTTCTAAAGTAAATGTAGGGGTTTTATCAACGTTTACGCCGATAGCCACTATTACCTTATCAAACATTTTAAGGCATTTTTCTATTACGAACTTATGCCCTTTTGTAAACGGGTCAAATGTCCCCGCAAACACGCAAACTTTCATCTAATTTTCTCCTTTGACGAAAAACGTCAAATGCACCCTGCCATATTTTCTACGGTCTGTTACTTTTAGCCCTGATATTTCACCATCAAAAGGCTTTTCATCTTCAAATATTATTACGCCGTTTTCTTTTAGCGCGTTTTCAGCAACTTTAAGAGCGTCTAAACCAAGCGTGGTTTTATAAGGCGGGTCAACGTAAATTATATCAAACTTTTGAGTAGAACTTTTTAACAACGTTACCGCGTCAAAGTTTTTTACGGTGATTTTTTCCGTAACTTTTAATTTTTCAAGATTTGTTTTTAACACTTTTAAACTTTCGCGCGAAGCGTCGTTAAAAGTTACGCTATCTGCCCCGCGCGATAGGGCTTCAATACCCATTGCGCCCGTGCCTGCGAATAAATCTAAAAAACTTGCGCCTGCAATTTTAAATTGTAAAATATTAAACAGGCTTTCACGCACCTTATCCGCCGTCGGGCGAATTTTATCACCATCAAACGCGGTGAGCGTTCTACCTTTATAAATGCCACCAACTATTCTCAAATTACTTATTATCTCCGTAAATCTTGCGGTGTTTTTCTCTAATGCGCTCTTGTTGCAATTCAACTTTTTTAGCGCCTAAAATATAAGGTATACCTACCGATAAAACGATTACGGGAACTGCAAGAAGCGTTAAATAATGCGTATACGGCCCTGGTATTACGCCTAAAAACGCAACGTAAGCGTATATCATTAGATAAATAAAACTTGCAATAGCGCCAGCACCGATTAACGTTGGGTTAATTGAAACTAAAATAGTGTGTATAATAAGCAAAATTATAAGTGGAGCGCAAGCAATGCCACCGTATAAAAAACCTTTCCACGGCTTGTACTCTTCTTTTAGCCTTAACGGTCTCATTTCACCCGTTCTAATAATCTGCTCTCTTTCCAAATCGTTAGCGAGCCTTACTTTTAAGGCTGCTTGTCCGTCTTTATAAGACGCTGCTGTAATTATTACTACGTAAAGCGCAACGTTAAGCGTGTTAAGTAATATTTGCAACCACACCATATTTTCTATTGCCATAATACCGAATGCAGTTATAGCCGTGAAAATTAAATAAATGAACGGAAGTAATGATTGTTTAATTGAATACCACATTTTTTCACCTAATTAAGATATATTTTTTCTGCGCGGAGCGCGCATTTAGTAAGAACTTCATAACTAATAGTGCCGTTTTCTTTTGCGATTAAATCTGCGTTATCCATTACAACGGCGTAATCGGCGCGACCACCTTTAGTAAGGTAACAAGACGTATCCATACAGCGGTTATTAAATAAACCATCTGAATTTTTACGGAAAAGTCCGTCCGCATAGCCGTATCTAACCAGCGCCAAATCAACTTCTTTTTTGGCAGGGCATTTTCCGTAAAGGGCAGATTCACCTTTATTTAAATGAAAATTGCTAACTATTGGCGCGTAAACTTTCATAATAGGTTTAACTGAAACGCTATCGCTTTCAAAAGGTTTATATCCGTAAAGCAATAAGCCGATTCTTACCATATCCGACTTACAACCCACCAAAAAGCCACCGCTTGCCGAAATATGACAAACAGCATTACTATTATAACCCTTAACGAGATTATTTGCAAGCAAAAATTTATTTTGCGCCGTTTTTAAGGAGTTTTTATTTTGTGGCTCTGCTAAATGAGAGAACGCGCCATGTAAATTTACCCTTTTACTTCCCTTTATTCGCTCTAAAACCGCTTTTAATTCTTCTAAACTTTTAACGCCAAACCTGTTCATTCCGCTATTAAATTTTATATCTACCCTTGCCGAACGGTTTTGTTTTGCGCACTCCATTTCAATAGCGTCCACCATAAAAACGCTATCAACGGTTATTATAAATCTATTATATACGGCAACGGCAATTTCTTCAGCCCTTGGTGGAATTAAAACTAAAATATCTTTATCTATCCCAGAAAGCCGTAAAGTAACGCCTTCTTCAACTAACGCAACTGAAAAAGAATCCACTAAACCATAAAGCGCGTTTGCAACTTTTGCCGCGCCGTGTCCGTACCCATCAGCCTTAACCACGGCGTTAAATTTCACACCGTCAGTAAGTTTCCTTTTAACGCTTTTAGCATTATTACGCAAAGTTTCAAGATTTATAACCGCTTTATTTAACATACTTTTAATATATGAAAAACCGACGAAAATTGTTTCGTCGGTTAAATTAGTTTATTTTTCAAAAAACGCCACGCCTATCGCGCCCGGCCCAACGTGCGTGCCGATAGTGCTGCCGATTATATACGCAGGGACTTTTTCAGCATGCTCTTTCCACAAATGCTCGCTATCGCGAACGTACTTATTTAAAACCGTATCGTCAAGACCTGACCAAATTACACCGTAAGGCATATTAAAGTTAATTCCGCCTTTCTTCTCAACGAAAGAATTTAATAAATTATTCCCCTTTTTAGAACCCATTGCCTTACCTATAAGTTTAACTTCGCCGTCAATAAGCGCAACTACGGGTTTAATAGAAAGTAGCGTTCCCGCAAAAGCCACCGCAGCAGAAATTCTACCGCCCTTTTTTAAATACTCAAGCGTATCCACCATTGCCATAATGTTAAGTTTAAGTTTCTTTTGGTCAAGTTCTGTTAAAATTTCTTTAGCGGTTAAACCTTTTTTTATTAAATCAAGCGCGTGATAGCACAAAAGCCTTTCGCCTATAGCCGCAGATAAACTATCAAGAACGTAAACTTTCCCCGGAAATTTTTCCGCCGCAACGCACGCGCTTGCATAAGTCCCCGAAAGTTTTGACGATATCGTTATTGCAAGAACTTCACTTCCGTCAGCCGTTAATTCTTCAAATACTTCTTCCCACCTAAAAGGATTGATTTGGCTGGTTTGGGGTAACACGTCACTCTCAATTAGTTTTTCATAAAATTCTTTGGGCAATAAATTCACCCCGTCAAAATAACTTTCATTGCCAAAATTTATTTCCATTGCTACAAAGTTAACGCCCAACTCTTTCGCTTCTTTTTCATTCATATCAGAAGCAGAATCAATTACAATTTTAATCATTTAATAAAACTCCTTATTTTTGTTGATTTATCAACAAAAATATATTATCATTTTGTTTTCTTATTGTCAAGGAAATTATCTGCCGAGCGAAAAATAACAAAAAAAACACCCGATTTTTATCGGGTGTTTTAATTTGTAAAGTTAAATTACTTTCTAGGATTCTTGAGTTGTGCTTGCGCCGCTGCGAGCCTTGCAATAGGAACTCTAAACGGAGAACAAGAAACGTAAGAAAGACCAATCTTATGGCAGAATTCGATTGAAGTAGGGTCGCCACCGTGTTCACCACAGATACCGCAGTGCATTTCAGGACGAACACTTCTACCAAGGCTAACAGCCATATCCATAAGTTTACCAACGCCGTTTTGGTCGATTTTAGCAAACGGGTCGTTTTCGAAAATCTTTGCGTCGTAATATGCGTTCAAGAACTTACCAGCGTCATCACGAGAGAAGCCGTAAGTCATTTGAGTTAAGTCGTTAGTACCGAAGCAGAAGAATTCCGCTTCTTTAGCAACTTCGTCTGCAGTAACGCATGCTCTAGGAATTTCAATCATAGTACCAACTTCGTAAGCAATCTTAACGTTTGAGTTTGCAATTTCTTCATCAGCAGTAGCAACTACAACATCCTTAACGCACTTAAGTTCTTTTTGTTCACCAACCAACGGAATCATAATTTCTGGAACTACGGTCCAGTCAGGATGTCTCTTTTTGATATTGATTGCAGCGCGGATAATTGCTTTAGTTTGCATAACTGCAATTTCCGGATAGGTTACTGCTAAACGACAACCACGGTGACCCATCATGGGGTTGAATTCGTGGAGTGACGCGCAAATTTGTCTAATTTGAGCAGAAGTTTTGCCTTTCTTTGCTGCGAGAGCATCAATGTCTGCACCAAGAGTAGGAATAAACTCGTGAAGCGGTGGGTCAAGGAAACGAATGGTAACGGGGTTACCTTCGAGCGCTTCGTAAAGTTTTTCAAAGTCACCTTGTTGCATAGGAAGAATTTGTTCAAGCGCTTCTTCTCTTTCTTCTTTGGTTTCAGAACAAATCATTTCACGGAAAATTTCAATTCTGCCAGGACCGAAGAACATGTGTTCGGTACGGCAAAGACCGATACCTTCTGCGCCAAGTTCTCTTGCTTTAGCAGCATCCTTGGGCGTATCCGCGTTAGTACGAACACCGAGAACACGGTATTTATCAGCCCAAGCCATAATTCTACCAAAGTCGCCTGAAATAGTAGCGTCTACAGTAGCGATAGCGCCATCGTAAATATTACCAGTAGAACCGTCGATAGAAATTACGTCGCCTTCTTTATAACTTCTTCCAGCAAGAACGAAGGTCTTCTTTTCTTCATCAAAATCACTAATTGCAGAGCAACCAGAAACACAGCAAGTACCCATACCACGAGCAACAACGGCTGCGTGTGAAGTCATACCACCACGAGCGGTTAAGATACCTTGTGATGCTTTCATACCTTCAATATCTTCAGGTGAAGTTTCTAAACGAACGAGAATAACTTTTTCGCCTCTAGCCTTCCATTCTTTTGCGTCTTCAGCGGTGAAAACGATTTTACCGCAAGCCGCACCGGGAGATGCGCCGAGAGCGCGAGCCGCAGGTTTAGCGGATTTAAGCGCTTTAGCATCAAATTGCGGGTGTAAAAGAGTGTCAAGGTTTCTGGGGTCTATCATAAGAACTGCTTGTTTTTCATCAATCATACCTTCATCAACAAGGTCGCACGCAATTTTAAGCGCAGCGGCAGCAGTTCTCTTACCGTTTCTGGTTTGAAGCATATAGAGTTTGCCGTGTTCAACGGTAAATTCCATATCTTGCATATCTCTATAATGGTCTTCCAAAATCTTACATACTTTTTCAAATTGAGCGAATGCTTCAGGGAATTTTTCAGCCATTTGAGCGATAGGCATAGGTGTACGAACACCAGCAACAACATCTTCACCTTGAGCATTGGTTAAGAATTCACCCATAAGTTTCTTTTCGCCAGTAGCAGGGTCACGAGTAAACGCAACACCCGTACCACAGTCGTCACCCATGTTACCGAAAGCCATTGCTTGTACGTTTACTGCAGTACCCCAACTATACGGGATATCGTTATCACGACGGTAAACGTTTGCTCTGGGGTTATCCCATGAACGGAAAACTGCTTTTACAGCGCCGATAAGTTGTTCTTTGGGGTCTGACGGGAAATCGCTACCGATTTTAGCCTTATATTCAGCCTTGAATTGTTCAGCCAAAGTTTTAAGGTCTTCAGCAGAAAGTTCAACGTCAAGTTTAACGCCCTTTTCTTCTTTCATTTTATCGATAAGTTGTTCAAAATACTTCTTACCAACTTCCATAACTACGTCAGAATACATTTGAATAAATCTTCTGTAGCAGTCGTAAGCCCATCTGGGGTTACCAGATTTTTCTGCCATAACTTCAACAACTTGTTCATTAAGACCAAGGTTTAAGATGGTATCCATCATACCGGGCATAGACGCTCTTGCGCCTGAACGAACGGAAACGAGCAAGGGGTCTTCTAAATCGCCGAATTTTTTACCGGTGATTTTTTCCATTTTAACGATATTTTCCATGATTTCAGCCATGATTTCGTCGTTAATCTGCTTTCCGTCTTCATAATACTTGGTGCAGGCTTCGGTAGAAATGGTAAAGCCTTGGGGAACGGGAAGACCGATTTTGGTCATTTCTGCAAGGTTTGCACCCTTTCCGCCTAAAAGTTCACGCATTGAAGCGTCGCCTTCACTGAATAAGTAAACATACTTCATTCTATTTTTTCCTCCATTTGTTCTAAAAGGTTTTATTTTTGTACTTTTTTACCGTAGATTATTGTACTATAAAAAATTTTTTTTATCAACCATTAAGGGGCGATTTTTAAATTAAGATAAAAAAATTTTTATAACAGTATAACAAAAATGTTATATTAAAGCGCATATTGCAAGCAAATATCCTATTGCTTACCAAAACGCAAATTTTACCGTTATTTATTGGCTACGTCACAAAAAATGACTGATTAGTAATTTTTACGTTTTAGCGTGAAAAATACAAAAAGGACGAGTGTTCTTGTAAGGGCGCATACCCCTTGCGGTCTGCAACCGCACAAAACACGAAGAAATTTGTAGTATTTTTCCGCTAAAAATCAGTCAGAGTTTGTGTCAGAGCCTATTTATTAAACGTTTGAATTAACTGTTCTAGCGAATTTAATTTTTCTTCCGCCCTGTTTTTTAGATAATAGTCAAGAAGTTTAAGCGCCTTAATCGCAAATTCATCACCGTTTAAGAGTTCGCCGTTTTCCGCGCGGCAAAGCGCCTTAAAAGTTTCATTATGAATTTCCCTACCAGAGCCGTCAAAACAGTCTTCACCGTAAAACGCGCCTGACCTATAATCAAAAAACGTTCTGCCGTCAATATCTTTACCACACTTAAAACAGCCGTCAAGTTTTAGCGCGTATCCCGCGTCTTTTAGCGCAGCGATTAAAAATTCCACAAGTGGAACTAACGGGTCGTCACCGTAAGCAATATCCCCTAAAGCGTTTACCGAAAGTAAAAAATCGTCTGGGGATACCATACTTTCGCGATAAAAATGCTTAATAAATTCTAAAACAGTCCCCGCCGCAAAATATTTTTTAAGGTCTTCCCTTACCGGATAAAAACTGTCTATTAAACTTGCGCCTATAACCGTTCTTTTATCGCCCGTTTTAGAAAAAACAAATTCGGCAAAACAAAAAGGCTCGGCGGCAAATTTTAACTTTGCCCCTGCCTTTTTTACGCCTTTTATTTTAGCGGAAACCACGCCCTTTTCAAGCGTGAAGATGTTAAGTATTTTATCGTTCTCACCGAAAGCCGTTCCACCGAGAACTATTCCGCTAATTTTTTCTTCCATTTTTAATCCTTTCCGTCCGTCAACTGTTTATATAGTAAATAATGTGAAACGTTGCCGGTTTTTTCAAAAAGTTCCCACGCGGCGTCGCGCGGTTGTTTTTCTTTTTTATCGTTTTTACGCATAATCCCTCCGCCGTTAGTTTACGCTAAAAGCAGAAGAATATTCACTAACCTTTAATATCGTAACCGTACTCTTTCATTAAAGACGCGCTGTTGCGCCAGTCTTCTTTAACCCTAACGTAAGTAGTTAAGAAAACCTTTTTACCCAAAAACTTTTCCATATCGGCGCGGGCAAAAGACGAAACTTCTTTTATTGCGCTACCTTGCTTGCCGATTAAAATTGCCTTGTGGTTTGGTTTTTCACAAATTATATCAAGGTTAATTTCATAAGTTTTTCCGTTTTCTTTAAGCGCAAATTTATTTATTAAAATAGCAACGCCGTGCGGAATTTCCTTATCAAATTTAAGAAGAATTTTTTCACGCATTATTTCCGCGAGCATAAACCTTTCAGAGCGGTCTGAAATAATATCTTCTTCAAAAATTTTTTCACCTTTAGGTAGTTTATCAACTATAACCTTTATAAGTTCTTTTATGTTTCTATTCTTTCTTGCTGAAACGGGAACTATATCTATATTTTCTTTCGAAAGTTCTTTTAATTCTGAAATCAAAAGGCTTTCCGGCATAATATCCGTTTTTGTTAAGGCAAGCACGGTGGGTACGGAAAGGTTAGAATATTTACTTAAAAGCGCCCTGTCCGTATCGCTTATGCCTTCGTGCGCATCCATAACGAAAAGCACCAAATCCACGTCTTCACAAGAATCAACCGTGGTCTTTTGCATAACGGAATTTAAAAGGTTGTCCGCCTTATAAATACCGGGCGTATCTATAAACGCAATTTGATAGTCTTCAGTAGTTAAAACACCCAAAATCCTATCGCGCGTAGTTTGTGGCTTTGGCGAAACAATCGCAACCTTTTCACCAACCAAAACGTTTATAAGCGTGCTTTTACCTGCGTTTGCCCTGCCGACTACTGCAACGAAACCGCTTTTCATTGTTCTTCCTCTGGATAAAGCATTTTTAAAACAGCCTTTTCTTTATCGCGCATTTCTTTTTTATCTTCGTCGTTTAAGTGGTCGTAATCAAAAAGATGCAATAATCCGTGAATTATTAAATATTCCCTTTCGCGTTCTTCACTATGTCCTAATTCTTCCGCTTGCGAGCGCACCTTTTCATCACACAAAACTATTGAGCCAAGAAAAATATATCTGCCTTCCATTGCTGTTTTACATTCTTCTGGGCGCAAAATTTTACCCCTTATGCCTTCAAACGCCGGGTACGATAAAACGTCCGTAACACTATCAACGCCACGCGTGGTTTTATTTAAATATTGCATATTCTCACCGTCTTGGAAAACAAGTTCCACTTTAAAAGACGCGGTTTGCCCGAGCGTTTTATAAACGGCTTTAGCAAGTTTTCTTAAATTTAATTTTCTATCAAGACTTTCTATAAAAATTCTGCCCATAATTTTTACCTTATAATTCCATACCGTCAAGGCTAACTTTCGGGTATTCTATTCTGCTGTGATATACACCGGTTAAGTGGTTTACAACCGTGTGAATAATAATGTTTAGTTCTTTAAGCGTTATTTCACAATCTTCAAACTGACCTAATTGCATTCTTTCGTTTACAATTTGCCTTACGACCTTTTTAACGTTTTCACGCGAACGGTCTTGCAATGAACGCGCGGCGGCTTCGCATCCGTCGGCTATCATAATAATTGCCGCAATTTTAGTTGACGGTTTAGGGCCCGCGTAACAATATTGCGCAAGGTCAACTTCGCCGTCGGTAAACTTTTTAGCCTTGCCGTAAAAATACAAAATAGGTAACGTTCCGTGATGTTCTAAACAAACGTCTGCTATTTCTTTAGGTAGCCTATTTCTCATAACCAAATCGTAACCGTCTTGCGTGTGTGATTTAATTATGTTTGCAGATAGTTCTGGGGTTAAATCGTCGTGCGGGTTTACGCCGTCTGCCTGATTTTCTTTAAAAAATTCCGGTCTGCGAAGTTTACCCATATCGTGATAATAAGCGCACGTTCTAGCAAGTAGAGCGTCTTCACCGATAGCGGCTGCGCACGCTTCGGCAATGTTAGAAACAACTATCGAGTGGTTAAAAGTTCCCGGCGCTTGCTGAATCATCTTCTTAATAAGTTTGCTCTTATGTTCTATAATTTCAGAGAACTTAAAGCAAGAAACGCGTTTAAAGCCCGCTTCAAATATCGGCATAAAAATCATAAACACCGCAACTGCAAGAGGCCCTGACGCAAGCCCGAAAAGAGTATCGCCTATAATATCACCGCCAAGTTCAATAAGCGTAAGCCCTACGCACACGAGCGTGGGGAGCGATATAAGCAAACTTTTAACAAGCAATTTTAACCTTGAATAAACGTTATCCATTGAAAGGCTTGCAATTATACCCGAAGTAAAGCCCATTATAAGCGCAGGGTAATTACCGTAATTAAACGTTGTTCCTGCAAAAGAGTCAAATAAAAAGACTATTACGCAGAAAATAAAGTTCATAAAAATCGACGTGCGCCTATTCGTTAAAAACAGCGTTAGTAGCGCAACGAGCGCAAGCGGACGAAGATACGGGTCAATAAACTTTTCGCTTGCTATACACACCACTAATGAAATTTCCACGATTAAAAAAAGCATTTCAGAATTAGCGGCGTTTTTTAAGAAGTTTTTATCTTCGTAAATAAAATACATTACCATAACGGCAAGGGTTAATACCAACAAGGTTATAAAATGCACGAAAGTAACGGGCGTTTCTAAATATTCCCTTATGCCCATCTCACCCTGCCTTCCGTTGATATGCACGGCGCATAAAAATAAAATTGCAATAACAACGGCGTTTAAAACGTAAGTTAGCGCGTTAAGAACGTAGTCTTTTGTTTTCCATTCTAAAATTTTTTGTGACTTTGTACTTGTCATATCAATTTTCCTTTGCCAAATATTTTAACCCGAGTATATTACCCGATAATAGTATGCTTTTACAATATAAATAAATCCGCCGCCGTCTTGTTTTTTTTCTACGCTAGTTTCAACGACGCTTTTATCAAGTAGCCCTTGCTCTGCAAAGATAACTGCTTTTTCTTCTTCACCGTCTTTATCAGAACGGTAAATAACTTCTTCACAAGTTTTAACCGTTACGGTTGCAAGAACGTTAATTTTAACGGTTTGCTCTTTAACGGTGGTATACCCGTCAACTAAAAGTTGCCCCTTTTTTACGGTATCCCCAACGCCAACGAGAGCCGTTCCGCGATAAACTTTTATGCTTTCAATTATTCCGTCACAGTCTGAATAAGTTGCGTACACGCTACCGTTTAAGGTTTCAACTTTATCTTTTGATAATTGCGTGTTGATAACAAGCCTGTTTCCACTTTTTCTTAAACCAGCGAAAGAAAGATACGGATTATCTTTTAAAATGCCGTCTTCAAGCAATTCTAAATCAAAATCAGAAAAGCGCGCAAACGGCTTAACGCCTACGCCGTATAAATAGGCTTCAATTTCTCTGTGATATAGGCTACCGCTTCCCGTAAAAGTAAAAGAAAGAAGAGTGTCGCTAGAAATCACCGAAATAAATGCAAAAATCACCGCCCCTATAATCAACCCGAAAGAACGGTATAGTGAATAAAGGGGGTAAAGAAAGCCTTTAACGCGCAATTTTTTTATATTATAACACAATTCTTTTGCGAATGCAAAAAATTTTTGACTTTTATGAAAGGAAACGGATACTATCATCCGTTTATTTCCCGTTTTTTTAATGTCGTATAACTCTATTCCGCGATTTTTAGCGGTGTTTATAAACCTATCTAAATTTAGCCCCCTTATCTCGTAAACCACTTTTAAGTTTTCTAAACCCTTTCGAGCGCCTTTATTTTCCCGCAAATTACAACGTCCCCCGCACAATATTTTTTGATATAAAGCCCTTCACCGCGCACGCTTAACCCACCGCGCTTTAACGATAACACTATTTCACACTCTTCATATCTTGCAATAGCGGTAACGTTTTCAAGATACGCCGCGCTATCCCCAAATAGCACCGCGCGGAATATCGGCTCTTTCGGCAACTCATCCGCGCCGAAACAATTTTTTATATTTTCAATAAATCCCATAAATTTCACCTCTGTAAATTTTATGCTTTTTTTAGCAAAATAAAAACCGTGACGAATAATTCGCCACGGTTTATTGCTTTTTTTAATTAGCCTTTAATTAACCTTTATAATAATTTATCAAACATCCTTTTAAGATTATTTGTTTTTCCGCATCAGTTAAAGCGTCCATTTTAAGCGTTATTTCACGCGGATTATTACCGATAACTTTTGCTTTAAATTCTTTAGCGCCGTTCGCTACGCCGTTTTTAATATTTTCAATATAAACGTAATCACCTACGCTAAAGTCATTACTATCTGCAAGAAGCGGTAACATACCCCAGTTGATAAGGTTACTTCTATATCTTTTGGTTGCGTATTCTTTGGCAATATTTGCTACACCGCCTAAAACTCTTTGGCAAGACGCTGCCTGTTCACGCGCAGAGCCGTCACCCGGTTTAATCGAGCAAACAACGCTGCCGTAAGAAGTGTTGTTTTCATCAAAGCCTAATTCTTTGGGGAAACCGCCGTCACGCACTTCTTTTGCCCTACCAACGTAAGCAGGGTCTTTTCTTGAAAGAGCAAATTCCGCAAGTTTTAAGGGGTTAGAACGGTAAGAAGAAGTTTCGCCAGACGGAATAAGTTCGTCGGTAGTAGTAACGGGGTCGTTGATAACTGAAACTACTTTTAAAAGAAGATTATCTTTAAGCGCTTGCATCTTGGGCCAGTCTGCAATATTCGGGCCGTAAACCAAAGATTTATTTAAATCAGATTTACCTACGCCGTTAAACACCCTTGCTTTATAAATTTTATTTTCAAAGCGGTATTTTTTAATCTTATTAGAATATTCCAGAGCCATAGCGGAAGTAATTGCGCCACCGTTTTTTGCCGTTGCCGCGATACTTCTTGCATCCATAAGCGCAACAGCGGAAAGTTGACCGTTTGCAGGCTTGCTACCTTCACGGCTTTCAAAGTTACGCGTGGTGTGGCGGATAGAAAGCCCGTTATTTTGCGGAACGTCACCCGCGCCGAAACACGGACCGCAGAACGCCGTTTTAATAACCGCGCCGTTATCCATAAGTTTACCTATATAACCGCTTTCAACAAGCCCTTTATAAACGGGTTGGCTAGACGGATAAACGTCTAAAGTAAAATCGCTGTTGTTTATTTCCGTATCGCCCAAAATCGCGCTTGCTTCGGCAATATTTTCATACATACCGCCAGCGCAACCAGCAATAACGCCCTGTTCAACGTACACTTTGCCGTCACGGATTTTATCGGTGAGTTTAAATTCGCCTTTACCCGCAGGTAAAAGTTTTTGCCCCGCTTCTTCGGCTTGCTTTAAAAGTTCGTACGGGCGTGATAAAAATTCACGGATAGTATACGCGTTAGACGGGTGGAACGGAAGCGCTATCATAGGTTCAATTTTAGAAAGGTCAATAACTATTCCGCGGTCGTAATAAGCGCCTTCTTCAGGTTTCATTTCTTTATACGCGCCAACTCTGCCGTGTTGAGCGTAGTAATTTTTAGTCTTATCATCCGTTACCCAAACGGAAGAAAGACAAGTGGTTTCCGTTGTCATTACGTCAATACCGTTTCTAAAATCCATAGAAAGCGTTTTAACGCCGTTACCAACGAATTCAAGCACTCTGTTTTTAACGAAACCGTTTTTAAAGGTTGCTTTAACAAGCGCCAAAGCAACGTCGTGCGGGCCAACGCCCTTTCTTAACCTACCTTTAAGATTTACCGCAACGATTTCCGGCATATCTAAATCGTAAGTTCTGTTTAATAATTGTTTAACTAATTCAGGCCCGCCTTCGCCTACAGCAAGCGTTCCCAAAGCGCCGTAACGCGTATGAGAGTCAGAACCCAAAATCATACCACCGCAGAACGCGCGCATTTCACGCATATATTGATGGATAACCGCTAGGTGCGGGGGTACGAAAGCACCGCCGTACTTTTTAGCAGCCGAAAGACCGAAAACGTGGTCGTCTTCATTAATCGTTCCACCAACGGCGCAAAGCGAATTGTGGCAGTTTGTTAAAGTATACGGTATAGGGAATTCGGTAAGACCAGACGCTTTTGCCGTTTGGATAATACCGACGTAAGTAATATCATGCGAAGTAATTTCGTCAAACTTAACGTTTAATTTTTTATCGTCGCCCGAAACGTTGTGCGCGGATAAAATTTTATACGCCATAGTTCCTTTTTTTGCGGTTTCATCCGCTTTTTTTGCGCGGATTAACTTACCGCCTTGATAATAAACGCCTTTTTCAATAAGTTTAATCATATTCCATCTCCAGTTGAAAGTAAATCTATTATACATTATCAGACGAATTTTGTAAAGTAAGTTAAATACTATTTATCCCCAAAAAAACTTAAAATACTCCCTTGCTTTTTTTGAGCATTTGTAATACAATTAAATTATGGAGTGTTTTTATGAAAAGTTTTAAATTCCGCTATTCAATAACCGTATGGGTTTTGCTTACTACCGTTTTAATTCTTTCGGCGGTAGGTGTCGTATGGAATATTTTTAATTTAATTGAATATTCTTGGGCGGGCGCGATTAAAATAATACCTTACGCGTTGCTTATTATAATGACCACCGCGCTTTTTATTTTGGTTTTAAGCGTTATGCTTTACGGAAGATACGTTATTAAAGGCTGTTATATTTACACCTATTTTGGGCTAATTAAAAATAAAAGCAAAATTTCCGACGTTTTGGCGCTTACTCACTTTAAAAAAAGCGATAAGTTAGTTATGTATTTTAAAGATGAAAAATACACGGTAATAGTTATCGACCCCGAAGAATATGAAAAATTTATTCTATCTATAAGGGAAATTAACCGTAGCGTTATATACGACGCTAAAACGGACGGAGAAGATACCCCAGAATAAAAATTTTAAAAGCGCAAAAAAATTTTATAAATATCGTTGACAAGTTACCCCT
>JAFVOV010000112.1 GCA_017505675.1 Clostridia bacterium | reverse complement strand
GCACGGGCAATTAAATTTTCTTTTAACCCTGCCTACCGCGTACGCGGAACTCATACCTGCAGGTTTAATAATATTAACGAATCCAACCATATTACTCCGGTAAATAACGACTTACTGCAAACTGGATTTTATCTATAACTTCTTCAATTTCGCCTTGAATTTGGCAACCGCTAGCAAGCGTATGCCCACCGCCACCAAACGTACCGGCAACGGCGTTTACGTCAACGCCTTTAGAGCGGAAACTAATTTTAAATTTATTTTTAGCCGTTTCCATAACGCAAGCGCCCACTTCTACGCCGATTATCCCCATAACAAAGTCAATAAAGCCTTCGGTTTCATCTGCTTTAGCGCCCGCCTTTTCAATATCTGAAAGCGAAACGGATGCAACGGCAAATCTGCCTTGATAAAAATAACGAATTTTTGACATTGTTATACCGAAAAGTTTTGCGCGCTCTTTAGTTTGCGCGGAAAACATATAGAAATAAATCGTGTTAAGGTCTGCGCCACTTTCCACCAACTTACCCGCCGAATAAAGGGTATTTGCCGTAACGTTTTTGTGCCTAAAATTACCCGTATCGGTCATAATCCCCATTGCAAGAAGATTTGCCATACTTTTTGTTAAGTTCACTTTAAGCGCGCTAACAAGCGCTAAAATATTTTCGGCGTTACTTGCATTATCTACAACGTAATTCACCTTTGCATAGCGCGTGTTTGAAACGTGGTGGTCTATTGAATAAGTGTTTTTATGTGACAAAAATTGTTCTGCAAACTTACCAAGTCGCGACACGTCTGCGCAGTCTACGGCAACTAAAGCAGAATATTCACCGTTCAATTCGCCCTTTACTAAAGACGCTTCATTTAAAAAGAAAAATCTCGACGGAACGGAATCGTCGCAAACGACGTCCGCTTTTATGCCGAGAGATTCGAGCGCTTCTTTAAGCGCCAAACACGAACCGAGCGTATCGCCATCCGGTCTAACGTGAGCAATTAGCGCCACTTTTTTTTCTTTTAACAGTTTACCTGCAAAATCGGTTAAACTTATCACTTTTTTTCACCTTCGTTAATACTCTTAAAAAGCCTGTCCATCTTATCGCCGTATTCCATTGAATCGTCTAAAATAAAATTGAGTTCAGGCACGGTGCGCGCGCGGATTACTTTTGCAAGTTCAAAGCGAATTTTTTTCGCATCCGCTTTTATAGCGTCAAAAGTAATCTTGCGCTTTTCTTCATTTTTAGAATATACGCTCACGTATACCTTTGCGCTTGACAGGTCACGACTGCAATCCACCCTTAAAATAGAAAACATTTCCGTTACGAGCGGATTTTTCAGTCGCCTTGATATAATTTCGTAAATTTCTTTTTGAAACTCACCGTTAAGTCTATCGTTACGGTTTACTCCATTATTTCTTCTCATTACGCTTTATTTTCCTCTACCTGATAACTTTCAATAAAGTCACCGATTTTAATATCGTTAAATCTTTCGATAGAAATACCGCATTCATAACCTTGAGCAACTTCCTTTACGTCATCTTTAAAGCGTTTAAGTTGCATAACGTTACCTTCACAAATCATAACGTCATCACGGTAAATACGGAGTTTTCCGCTTCTTATAATCTTGCCTTCAGTTACGTAGCAACCTGCAACTTGACCTACGCCGGAAATCTTGAACACTTCTCTAACTTCCGCTTTACCCATATAAACTTCAGTAAACTTGGGCGCAAGCATACCTTTGAGCGCTCTTTCAACGTCTTCAATTGCTTCGTAAATAATTCTATAAAGTTTAATATCAACACCGCTTCTTTCTGCAACTTGTTTAGCGTTGCTATCCGGGCGAACGTTAAAGCCGATAATAATTGCTTTTGAAGATTCAGCAAGCATAATATCCGATTCTTTTATCGCGCCTGCCGCAGCGTGAATAACGTTTACCCTAACTTCTGCGTTAGAAAGTTTTTCAAGCGACTGTTTAACCGCTTCAACCGAACCTTGAACGTCAGCCTTAACTATAAGCGGTAATACTTTCATTTCGCCTTCTGCAATCTTATTAAACACGTCGTCAAGCGTAACTTTTGACGCTGCTTTAAGTTGATTTTCTTTTTCTTTATTCTGTCTTTCTTCAGCAACTAATTTAGCAAGTTTTTCGTGTTCTACGGCGTAAAGAATATCACCGGAGTTCGGAACGTCGTCAAGACCCATTATAGATACGGGCATTGACGGGCCAGCCGCGCTAACTCTTCTACCCTTATCGTCTACCATTGCCCTAATCTTACCGGTAACAGTACCAACGATTACGCTTTCACCTACGCGGAGAGTTCCGTTTTGAACTAAAATAGTTGCAATCGGACCTTTACTTTGGTCAAGTTTTGCTTCTATAACAACGCCTTTAGCCTTTCTATCAGGGTTAGCCTTAAGTTCTTTAAGTTCTGCAACCAAGTTAATGTTTTCAAGCAAGGTGTCAAACCCTTCGCCCGTTTTAGCAGAAACTGGGCAAAGCACCGTATCCCCACCCCATTCTTCGGGTAAAAGACCGTGTTCGGTAAGTTGAGTTTTAATTCTTTCAACGTTTGCTTCGGGTTTATCAATCTTATTTACCGCTACGATAATAGGAACTTCAGCCGCTTTTGCGTGGTTGATTGCTTCTATAGTCTGTGGCATAATACCGTCGTCAGCGGCAACTACTAAAATTGCAATATCGGTTGCTTGAGCGCCACGCGCACGCATAGCCGTAAACGCCGCGTGTCCGGGGGTATCAAGGAAGGTTATAACTTCGCCACCAGCGGTAACTTGGTACGCGCCGATATGTTGGGTTATACCGCCCGCTTCGCCTGCGGTAACGTTGGTCTTTCTTATTCTATCAAGAATTGAAGTTTTACCGTGGTCAACGTGACCCATAACGGTAACGACGGGCGGACGTTTTTTAAGCATTGAAACATCGTCCGGAGCGCCTTCAAAGCCTTCAGAAAGCACGTCTTCTGCCGTCTTATCAAGTTTTAACTCTAATTCAATTCCAAGGTCAGCGGCAATAAACGCAGCGGTGTCAAAATCGATAGAGTCGTTTATAGTTTTCATTATGCCCTCTTTAAAGAGCCTTTTAGTGATTTCAGCAGCGGTAATACCTATTTTTTCACTCAAAACCTTGAGCGGTATAACTTCCGTATTTATAACTGCTTTTTCTATCTTAATTACGTTGACTTCAGCCTTTTCCTTTGCCTTTTTAACAGGACGGAATTTTCTATATCCAGTCTTGTTTTCATCAAAATCGTCAACGTCAACTTGATTTTTGATTAAAGAACGCTTATTTATTACGCGCTTTTCTTCATAAGATTTTTCATTGCCCTGTTTCTTTTTAGCAAAACTGCGCTTATCGTCTTTTTGAATAATAGGCGGAGCAACGAAAGTCGTTTGCGGTTTTCTTGCGCCTGTTTTATTAAATTCCGGTTTCGGTCCGCGATTTAACGCGCCTTGACCTTGAGCGTTACCATTTTTATTAAAACTGCCTTCCCTCTGCGGGCGTCTTTCGCCTTGTTGCGGACGGAATTCCGCTCTAGGTTTGCGTTCTTCAGTATTGCGTTCGGGGCGTTTAATAGGGCCTTCGCGCCTAACGATAAACGAAGGTCTTTCAGGTGGAGCGAATTCGCGCGCAGGCGCAGGTTCTTTTTTCTTTTCTTTTTCTTCCTGTACGGGCGCTTTTTCTTCAACCTTTTCAGGTTTTTCCACTTCTTTAACTTCAGATTTTACAGGTTCTTCAGGTTTAACTTCTTCAACCTTTTCCACCTTTACTTCAACCTTTTCGGGGGCAGGCGTGGGCGCAGGAGCGGTTTTTTCTACAGGCTCAACTTTTACCGCTTCTTCTTTAACTTCTACGGCTTTAACTTCTGCTAATTCTTTTTCTTTTCTAGCAGTTTCTAAAGCCTTCAATTTTTCTTCAAGCGCGGTTTTAATGCCTTTGACGGAAGTTTCAAATTTACCGTTACCTTTAATAAATTCTTCAATTTGACCGCCTTTAATTATCTCGCTCGCTTTTTTAATATTTTCGATACGCATTTCTCTTTTTTCAGCCATATTTTGAGTTCTCCTAATCTCTCGCTATAAAATCCTTTTCCGAATTATCTAAAATCGCTTTGGCAAGCGCAAAATCCGCTATAGCCATAACCTTTGCGTTTTCTCTGTGCGTAATTTCTTCTAAAGTTTTTTCAACCGTAATAAGCATAGGGCAATTAAATTTACGCTTTAATTTTCCCGCGTCTTTAACGGTGTTTTCGCTCGCCGTTTTGCAAACTATCAATAAGTTTGCCTTTTTAAGCGTTGCAACGGCGTTTAAGCCTATTCTAAACTTTTTTGCGCGAATTGCAAACCCAACGAAAGTTTCCGCTTTGCTTTTATTTTCCAAGGAAATCCTCCATTATTGCGTCGTAAACGCTATCGGGTACTTGCATTGAAAACGCGCGGTTTAATAATTTTTGTTTCTTTATTTTTTCAACGCACTCTTTATCATTGCAAACGTAAGCGCCTCTACCGTTCATCTTGCCGGTTTTATCAAGTTTAATCTCGTCACCGAACTTAACTACGCGTATTAGTTCGCGCTTTGGTTTATTCTCTCTACACGCGATACAAGTGCGCATAGGAATTTTCTTTTCCATAATTACTCCTGAACGTCACCAGTCTGTTCACTTGCTACAACTTCGGTCATTGCAGCGCTTTCACTCTTAACGTCTATCTTCCAACCGGTAAGTCTAACTGCAAGCCTTGCGTTCTGACCGCTTCTACCTATAGCAAGCGATAACTTATCATCAGGAACGACAGCCATAGCGCTTTCGTCACCGGTTTGAACAACTTTAATTACGCGTGCAGGTGACAACGCGCTAGAAATATATTCAAGCGGATTTTCACTCCAAGGAATAATATCAATTTTTTCACCGCCGAGTTCCGCAACGATTGCGTTTACCCTTGCGCCTTTATTACCAACGCAAGCGCCTACTGCATCAACGGTGGGGTCTTCGCTATAAATTGCAATTTTCGTTCTTTGACCGGGGTCTCTTGCTACGCCCTTAACCAAAACTACGCCCTGTTTAATTTCAGGAACTTCATTTTCAAACAAGCGTTTAACAAGACCGTTTGCCGTTCTTGAAACAACTATCTGCGCAAGCCTTCCGCTGTTTTTAACCTTTTTAACGTAAACGTTAAGCCTTTGGTTAAGTTCGTATTTTTCACCGGGAACTTGGTCACGGGGCATAAGAACGCCTTCAATTTGGTTACCGCCGATTTCTACGTAAACGTTGCCGTCTTCAATTCTTCTAACGGTGCAAGCCATAAGTTCGCCTTCTTTATCTTCAAATTCGTTCACGGTGTTTTCGTGTTCGATTTCGCGAAGTTTTTGCATCAAAACTTGCTTTGCGGTTTGCGCGGCAATTCTGCCGAAGTTCTTTGAAATAATTTCAACGCTTACCACGTCGCCTGCTTTATAAGACTTTTTAATTTCACGCGCTTCTTCAACGCTAATTTCCTTTTCGGGGTCAACCACTTCTTCGACAACCGAACGAACGCTGTAAATTTTAATAGCCTTTTTTTCGGGGTTTAATCTTACTTCTACACCGCCCGAAACACCCGTACTTTTTTTGTACGCGATAACAAGCGCATTTTCAAGCGCGGCAATAAATTCGTCCGCCGAAATACCCTTTTGCTTTTCAAGTTCTTCAAGCGCTAAAAAGAAATCCTGGTTTATCATTGTTCTCTCCTTGATAATTGTATCTTTAAGTTAATTTTTTTATTTTTCAAGCCTAATATTCGGCTTATTCAAAATCAATATAATCGTTTACCTTAACCGTGTTTTTAAGGTCAATGGTAAAAGTGTTTTTTTCGTCAACCTTTAAGGTTATACATTTACCGTCGTATGATGCAAGTATACCGTCGTAAAACTTTTTGCCCTTAATAGGTGAAACAAGTTTAACTTCTACCTTTTTACCAACGTGTGAAAGAAAATCATTCTCGGTCTTAAAAGGTCTATCTATCCCCAAACTTGAAACGTTTAAGGTGTATGACGCGCCAAAAGTCGGGTCAAGCGTATCGAGCGGTTCGTCAATAGCCCTATGGAAAAGTTCGCAAGTGTCAAGGTCAACGCCACCTTCTTTATCAATATAAATGGTAAGCGCGGGGTTTTTGCCTTGCTTAAACTCAACTTCCGCAACGGTAATACCTAAAGGTTCGGCAATTTTGCTACAAAATTCTGTAATTTCGTCAATAGATTTAATTTTCATAACTCTCCCGAAACGCCTTATAAAAAGATATGAGAACGGATTTCCGTTCTCATAAGTCAAGCGTGTCTTATTAGCATAGTTATAATAACACATTTTTATTTATAATGCAAGCGTTTTTCAGCGATTTTTTATTTTCATCAGTTCAATAAACGCTTCTGCCGTAGCGTACGAATCAGAAAGCGCCCTATGGTGATGGAAAACTATCCCAAAATGCTCGGCTATAGTATGAAGGTCGTGCCGACGAAGTTGCGGTAAATTTGCGCGGGCAATTTCAACCGTATCTAAAACTTTATTTTTAACTTCGTATTCTTCAGCGCCGGCAAAACGCTTAATAAACTTTAGGTCAAATTCCGCGTTATGCGCAACCAAAATAGCGCCGTCTATAAACTTCATAAAATCAGGTATAACCGCGCTGATTTTAGGCGCGTCCTTAACCATTTCAGGCGTAATGCCTGTTATATCTATATTTTCCTGCGTGATGGCGTAATCAGGCTTAACTAGCGTTGTAAACTGCTCTACTATTTTGCCACCCACAAGTTTAACCGCGCCTATTTCCGTTATGCCGTTATTCATAAAATCAAGCCCCGTAGTTTCAAGGTCGAAAACGACGTAAACGTTTTCGGTAAGTTCTGCGGGCAAATTGTCTTCCGCATCAAATACGCTTTTAACTTTAATCGTATTCGCTTCGCTTGGAAAAATAAGTTTATATTCCCTTGGCGCAGACTTTTTAAATTTTTCTTTTTTAACGAAATCTTTAGGGAAAGTACAACGATTTATCTTATCAAAAGTAAACGAACGCCTACCGTTATATTCGCCTATACTACCGCGCACGATAATATCTTCACCAACGGTAATGTCTTTAATTTTATGATAAGTGCTTTTCTTAGAAAAATACACACCGCTAGTTTTACCAGTAGTATCGTCAAGATGGATAATTAAAAACGGTTTGCCGTTTTTAGTTTGCCTTTCTGCAATATCGGTTACCGTTCCGCAAACGGTAACTTCGCCACTAGTTGCATCTTCAATATACACGGCAAGGTCGCCCATGTTTTCGTCGTCAATAACAACAACGTCGTTCACCCTAATAGTTCTATGCTCAATTTTTTGCAACTCGTCAGCGTAAACTTCTTCAGATAATAGGCTAACCGTTTCTTCCGCTTCTTTTATTTCCGTTGCGCCAACGAAATCCGAACAAAACCGCTTTTCTAAAAACTCGTTAAGTTTATTTAACGCGCCGTTTTTAGTAACGTATTCCGCGCCGTCTTTTGTGAGCCTAACCGTATATTTAACCATATTACCTACGACTACCGACCTAACGTCGGTGGGTTTTAAGAATATGGATAGCGACGGATAATTAGCGTTTATATAGTTGTAAATTTCAACGTTTACAAGTTGGTCGTTGCTGACTATTTTTTTAACGAACACTTCAACCGTTGAAAACGCCGGTGAAGTTATTTTTTCCGCTTCTTGTAAAATTTTCCTTTTCAAATCTTCATCAACAGTCTGGTCGCATATAAAAGAATAGCGGATTTTAAACGCCTTTCTATCTATCTCAATACCGCTTAAACGGATATTCATAAGCCTAGAATCAAGCGCCCTTACGTCAGCGATAAATTCCGCGCTGGTCTTTACCGTATACATCTATCTATCTCCTGAAAGAATTCCTTTTCAACAAGGTCTTTTTCAACCTTTTTATAAACTTTGCCCTGCTTAAAAATCACACAGCAATCTTTTCCGCCCGCAATGCCCAAATCAGCATCAGCAGCCTCGCCCGGTCCGTTCACAACGCACCCCATAACGGCAATGGTCAACGGCTTTTTTATACCCGAAGTGTAATCTTCAACCTTCTTTGCAAACGCCATACAGTCCCACTCACAACGCCCGCAAGTAGGGCAAGCGATAATTTTAACGCCGTCGTTTATAATTCCAAGCGCCGATAATATTGCGCGCGCTGCAACCACTTCCCTAACGGGGTCTGCAGATAAACTTACTCTTATCGTATCCCCTATGCCTTTAAGAAGTAGAGCGCCTATACCCATAGCGTTCTTGATAACCCCGTTGTATTCCGTACCCGCTTCAGTAACGCCCAAATGCAAAGGATAATCGGTTTTATTTGCAACGTATTCGTAAGCGCGCGTAGCAAGGCGCACGTCTGACGCTTTAACGGAAATAACTATATCGTTAACGCCGTACTTTTCTAAAAGCCTTACGTTTTTCAGGGCACTTTCACCCAAAGAAACTTCGCTCTTTCCGAATTTAGATAAAAACTCTTTATCAATACTGCCCGTATTAGAACCAACGCGCACGGGTACTCCGTTTGCCTTTAACGCGTCGGCAACTGCCTTAACGTTATTTTCACCGCCGATATTACCGGGGTTAATGCGAATTTTATCCGCGCCGCCTTCTATCGCCTTAATTGCAAGCCTATAATCAAAATGAATATCCGCAACGAGCGGCAAATCAACGCGCTTTTTTACTACTTTAAACGCAGCGGCATCCTTTTCGTCAAGAACGGAAAACCGCATAATATCAACGCCTGCTTCTTTTAAGCGCATACATTCTTCCACCGCTTTTTCCGTATCGGAAATTTTAAATGTGGACATTGATTGAATTTTAACTCTTTCACCGCCGCCGATAAAAACGCCGCCGACATTTATTTTTTTACTCATGAAAATATTTTAACATATCTTTTAATAAAAGTAAAGAAAATATTTTAATAGCCCGTTAAATTTATGCTGATTGAGCGCGCAAGTTATACGCGTATAAAATATTTTGATAATGGTCGTCAAGATACACGGCAAGTTTCTTTTCAGAACCCAAATCGGCAAACGCGTCTGTTGCGGATAAAGTATCGTAATATCCGCAAACGCATTTTATAACGTCGGTGTAATAACCCATTTCAGTAAGTTGCTCTTTAGTAAACTCACCCGTGCTAATATCAAGAAATCGCAACTGCAAGTTTGCGTTTGCCTGCTTAACGGTGTTTGAATATCTTTGTTCTTTTTCATCAAGTCCGTTGTTATACTTAAAAACTTCCGTCACCTTTTCGTTACGCTCGTCTAAAAGTTTAAGGCGCATATCTTCAACTTCGCTGTCGTGTACGGATAAAAAATAGTCTTCCGCGCCTAAAAGTTTATTTTCCGCAATTTGTTTTTTTGCTGAAAGCGTTGCAATTTCTTCATTGCTTTTTCTATTCGCTTCGGCTATACTTTTATTTTTGCCGTCTTCTAAAACTGCGATTTTATCCACTATTATGCTTGATGAATATAACCCTGAATTTACCGCGCGTTCCGTTAAACTTTTAACGCTTTCATCATACAAAGTTTTTATTGAATCCGTTTCTGAAATTAAGTTCTTTTCAGTTAGCGCTATCTTTTCAGTTAAATAAGTTATCTCTTCGTTAAGCGCGCTTTTATATTCTATAAGTTCCCTTTCGTGTTTGGCGCTCACCGCCTTTTCCGCCCTAATCAAAATTTCTTCGTCCGTAGGCGGTGTATATTCAAGTCTAGTTAGCGTCATTTCCGTTAAGTTAGCGCCTTGATATACTGGGCGCGTTATTCGGTAATAATGATAAAGTTCGTTTAATATAGTGTACATTTCTTCTTTGTTGGTTGGTAAATTAAATTCCATATTTATCCCCCTAAAATCTTATATTTTATTCTAAAATTTTTAGCCACGATTTCTTCTAGTGAAGACGCCTTTAACTTAAAACTAAATTCTTTTGACGGCAAAGATAACTTTTTGATATTGCACCCCTTTTTTAGCGGAACACTATAAATTCCAAAGTCCCCAAAAATTTCTAGCGTTGCGTTTCCGCCCAAGTAAATTTCTATCGCCGATAAAAGTTTTTTATTATTTACTAAAAAATCTAGGCTATTGCTTTGCCAAATTTGTTTTGCTAAAGTTCCGCTACGCGTTAATTTTATAAGCGTTAAAGTATCGTTATCAGCAAAATAACCGCTATCCGAAATAATTCCGGAAGACGCGATTTCAAAGCACTCTGCACCGCTTATGGTATCAAAGGTATAAGCGTAAACTTTACCACCTATATTTACAGGCAATAAATATTTATTTTCAAAGCAAACTGCATCCCCTATAACCGCGTAAGAAAGTTTTTTAAATAAAGTGCTTTTATAAGAAACGTTACCACCGCAAAAAACGCACATTTTTCCTTTAGATATAAAATATATTTTACCGCCTATCTCTTTAACCGTTTTATCTTCAACCTTATGGCTAAAATCCGCGTATTTTATAAAGTTAAAAACTAAATTTTCATCAGCGCTCAACTTATAAGCGCAATTTTCACACACTACGATAAGATTGTTTTCTTGAGTAACGAGTTTTAATATTTCACCTGCGCCTTCAGGAACGCTAATAACACCCACGGCTTTAGTTACCGAATAATTTATAAAATCAAACGCCCCGCCAAAAGTTATCGTCTTATTTTTAGCGGTAAACACCCTGCCGTTATAAACGTCTATTGAACTACCAAAAGGAAATTCTAACGCAATTTTTTCTTCTCCGTTTATTATAAAAGATTGCTCTTCCCCCACGCATAAAAGCGCAGAACTTCCGTTAAACAAAACTTCTGCAACAAGTGGCGCTCCGCCACCTATCGTGGCGACTTTTTCCGCGCCAACTTCATCAGAATAAGAATATAAATTCCCGTCCTTACAAAAGGCGTAAGTTCTATTTAGCGCGGTATATAGCGCAAGAACTTCCGATGGCATTACGTTTATAGAATATTTACGCATAAACCCTTTATATAAATTTTTGTATATAACTAAATTTTCCCCAAATTCGGTAACGCTTTTAAAATTTTCTATTTTAACCGTCCGTTCCGCGTTTCCGTTAAAATTCATATAATTTTTACGCATCAAATAAAACTCCTTTTTTTAATCACGCTATTTTTAGGCAAACACTTTTCCGCCACCCCGTCAACGTATCTTTTATGCCACCCAACCGCTTCTTCAAACCTACCTTCGCTTATAGCAAATTCCGCCGCGACACCGTAACTTAAAACTCTTGACGGAATATCTTTTTCCGAATACCCTATATCGTCGTCTAAACCGTAATTATCGGGTAAAAATTCATATTCAATATCCACCGCCGATAAATCTGCGGTTAAAAAACTTGCGGTTTCTATAAAAGGAACGGCTTTACCCAAAGTAGAATATACTTCACGCACGGAAAGCACCTTTTTAAGAAAGTCTTTATAATACGCCTTACCGTCTTTAAGGCTCACCCTTTCCACCGTAACCATAGGTATATAAGTTGCGGCAAGTTCACTTATAACTAAATTAGTAAGCCCCGTTAAAAGATTAACCGTTTCTTTTATATCCGTACCGCTAACGTCAACCGTTTCATCTTCTAAATATTCAAGCACGTTGAGCCTACCCGTCTGCATTGTAACCGCTTTTAACACGTCTCTAATTTTCATAACTTCTCCTTAAAAAATAAGGGGTTACCTAAACGGCAACCCCCTTTGTAAAAAATTTTTAGCATTCCATAATTCCCGTAAGAATCCCTTGTCCTATCGGGTTAGAACAAATAAGTTCCGCATACTTAACTAAAGTTGCCGTATAAACAGGTTTTCCAGGAACTTGTTTAAGCGCCTTTCCGTCGTCGTCAGTAAGCCATTGCCAATCACAAAGTTGATGCAAACAAAAATCGTTAGTGTTAAGCAAATACATAGTACCCGACGGGCAGAATTTATCCGCAACTACGGGAATACCGTTGTAACTTAACGCCTTATACCCACCGGCAAGTTCCATAGTGTTTACGCGATTGCCTTGACTTGACAAAAAAGACTGAAACGCCCTGCGTACGCCGTAAGAACACATAATAAAGTTTACGCCATTACCAGAACTGTCTTCAATATTATCAATAGCCGTCTGCAAAGTAATTTCGTCAAGCGCGCCCACGCTTTCTCTGCGGTAGGGTTTAAGCCAAGCGTTAGTTGCAACGTCTAAACCGTAGAGCGAAGTGGTTTTTTTGTCAAAAATCTTTTTTAAACCCGTGATTTCTTTATTATAAGAGCCTTGCATAACTATTTTGTAATTTACCGCAATATCTGCGTGATTTAAGCCTTCAACCTTGATAATGCAAGTTTCCCTATCCATTGCCGAGATGCGTTTTCCGCTGGCATTTTCAACCACGTTGCCGTCGCCGTCAATAAAGTCTACAACCATTCCTTCAACAAGGTTTTGGCAAGAACTTGCAACCACAATATTTGAATCCACTACCGAAACGGTTGCAAGTTCTCCGCTACCGTCACCGAAAAGCATTCTACCTAAATTATATCTGCTTGATTTAATTAGTCCTTCCATTTCCGCATTCAAAAGGTTTACGAACGCGCCACTATTAGTTTCCGACGCTCTTATTGCCTTATCAGAAATTTCAATAACGCCGTAAAGGTTTTTAAGCGTTGAAACGAATTGCTTATAATTATTACCAGCCGCCGACGGTAAATTTCCGTCTTCCGTTCCTGCGCCTATACCGCCGTTTACACCAAAAGAAACAAGTTGTCTAACTTCGTTTCCGTAAACGTCGTTTGAGTTTTTTTCTATCGCCGCCAAAAAAGGATTAGCGCCAAGATTAAGTTGTTCTGCGATAACGCCAAGATATACTGATTTTAAAGCGTTATCCGCATTAGTTAAATTGATTGCCATAATTTTTCTTCTCCGTATTATTTTTTAAATAAATCTTTTGCGAGTTTACCCGCTTCTTGTATTGTTTTCGGTTTGTTTATAGGCGTTTTAACACCCACACCCGAACCGTCAAGCACGATGGCTTTGGGCTTTTTACCCAAAACGTCTAAAAGATATTCTTTGAGAATTTTTTCCTTACTCTCTTTGTTTATATCTTCCTTTTGCGCCGTTATATCCGCGTTTATCGGAGCGTTAGTTTTTCCGACTGCTTCAAGTCTACTTTCAAGTTCTTTTACTTTCTGACAGCGTTTGGTAAATTCAGATTGCAAAGAATTGTAAGCGTTAATAAGCGCGTTTACGTCTTTGAATTTTCCATAAGAGACTTCGCTTTCGCTTCCGCCGATAGTTTGTTCTGCATCCGCAGCGCGCGGGGTTTGCTCGGTTTGTTCCATTTTTAATTCTTCCATTTATTTATTCTCCATCGTTAATTTAATTCTTTCTTTATGCTCTCTTACGTGAGCGTAAAAATCGTTTTTTTGTTTTTCGGTTAAATCACCGTATTCGTTAAGCACGAACCGCACGTGTTCGTCAACGTGAACTGCGTCGTCGTCAATTTCGTCAATAGATAAGGGCGCTCTTTTCAAAAGTTCGTTTTCGCTCTTTGCTTTTTCTTCTTGTAACCTAGTAAGCCCTTGCCTATAATCAAGTTCTTTATACCCTAAAAGCGACAACACCTTTTCTTTTACCGCAGGGCGTATAGTTCCGTTTTCATCAGCAAGCAGTCCGCTTTGATAAAGTTTAAACACCGTTTCGTTTTTCTGTCTATGCGTAAGTAAAAGTTCGTTTTCGTTCTCTAAATACACGTCGTCCGATTCTGAAACGCGTTTATCTGCGTAATAAATTTTAGTCCTATTAAATTCGTCTTGAAATTTTATCGCCCTTACCCCTGCGGAAAACTGTGAATATAGCCTAATAATTTGCCTTGCCACTTCTAATCTGCAATTCCTTATAATTTCCGCCTGCATTAGCATTCTAGAGTTATCTTGTTCAATTAAAATCTCTAGAGCCGTTCCGCTTGATAACGCTGCGTTAGAAGCGCTTGATGTAACGTCGCTTACTCCGCTTACTATAACGAATTCGTTTAACAGTTTATTCTCTTCTTCGTTAAAATCGTCCGGCATAGTCATATCAGACATAATCTCCGGCGCTTTCGAGCCTTGCCTATAAACCAAAATTTTACCGGGGGATAACCCTTCTTCAGCAAGGTCGTCAACGTCAACTGAACCGTCTTCTACGGTCATAACGCCCATTGAAAGTCTATTCAAAAATTCGTGTTTTCGGTTTTTAACGGCATTATACGCGCGCTGAACGGGTATAAGCCGTTCAATTACGCTACTGCCGAAAAAGTTACCCGCCACGGGGAAAGATTCTTGCTTAACGAAAGGGTAACCCCTAACTTTATTTTCGCCGTTAATATACGGCAATTCCCCTGCGTATAAAAGTTTACCGCCGGCAACCGTTATAAGCCTACCTTCCGGGTATTGTTCGGACGGCATTTCATATTTTTCAATAACTATAACCGCGTCGTGAAGAATATCTTTTTCCCCCGTTCCGCTTTTTAATAAGGTCGGCTTATTAAGGCTTTGTATCCCCACCTTTTCGCCAACTAAAGAAACACCGTATTTTTCTTTAACGCTTTTTACGGTAACGGCTTTAGCGTGTATAATGCTTTTACAGTTAGAAAGGTTTTCCACCCCTAAACTATCGGGGAAAATTTCAAACGGTGAAACGGGCATAATTTGCACGTCCCCTTCGTAAACTTCGCCCTGCTCGGTTTGCCCTAATTTCTGCCCTCCGTTTGCATCCCAAATAATTTTATAAAACCCCGTACCGCACGTTTCACTCCACAAGGTAACTTTTTTCGCCACGCCGTTCATATCCGCGCCCTTAAAAGCGCTCTCAATAAGTTTTTCAGCAAGATTTGCCGCTTCAACGTCTTTATCGTCATCAGTTCTTGGGCGAACGCACACGGTTGGCGTTATTCTTGAAAATTTTGCAAGCCTAGTGTCAATTATAGGGGCAATATGGTTAAACACACCTTTATTCTGCCAGTAAAAATCCACGCTTTCATCTGCAATTTCCCCACGCGAATTTATATCGCAATACTGATTACCTTGCAAAAAATTCATATTTAGTTCCCATTGCCTTTCAATCATAAGCCGTTCTTTACGCCTAGCCATAAAATCTTCCGTAACTTCTGCAACTAGTTCTTCAACGTACTTTTCCCGTTCTTTTTCCTTTTCCGTATTCAATTTTTCATCTCCTTATCACTATTTAATTCATCTAGCAAATTAAGCAATCTTTTCTTCTCTTTTATTAACTCGTCGTCGCTCATTTCGCTGACGTTACACTCTTGCCCGTCCATTAAAATTTTAAGCGCCGTCATATCGGGCGGAACACTTTTTACCGATACTTTCTTTTTCGCTAGTTTAACGTCACCGTCGTCACCGCTTAAATATTCTTCAACCACTTCGGTAACGTCGTAACCGAGCGCCTTTTTTATAAGCGCTTGCTTTAATTCTTTATCAGTAACGGCGCTCTTTTTCCTTTTACCTTTCATTTCAATTTTTTTAAATTAACACCGCAAAAAACGGCTTAACTAAATTTATTGCGGCGCAACTTTTTCATCAACCTTTCCTTATCTTTTTCTATTGCCGTCTTCTCTTTTTTGGGCGGAATTTTTTCAGGCTTACTCATTAAATAATACCGCAGTTCGTCAAGCGCGTGGTCGTCTGTTTTTTTAGGATTTTCCCCTTCGCCCCAACGGTAAGTTTTAAGTTCCCTAATCAAGTTTACGCAACACGGAAATATGTAAATTTTAGGTTTTCCGTCAACCACCTTTAAATACTGTTTAACGCGCTGTATGCCTGAAAACATATCTTTATTAACTTTAGGCGAAACCGCAATGCCCTGCTCGTAAAACAATTCCGTTACACTTTTAGATGACGCTAAAGTTTTCTGATTTGCCGCCGAGTCTATAAGCGCGTTAAGCCTGCCGTAAGCGTCAGTTTTCCACCCTAAAGCGTGGCTAATGCGTTTTATTTTATCGGCGTGGTAAACTATATCTTTGCCCGCTTCAAAATGTTCTGCCATAACGTATACGTTGCCGTCGTAATCTACGGCGTACCAATGCGCGGATAAAGGGTTGTTTAAGCCTGGGTCAATAGATATATTGTCTTGCCACTCAATCGGTATTTTTATCGGGGTTTTCAAAACGTGAACTTCTTCGTCAAATTCTGGGTATACCATACCGTAAGATGCCTTAAACCGCCCGTAACGCCTACTTTCCAACTGCTCGTTAGACAAAGTTTCGGTAAGCGAATCAACTTCTTCTTTATCTAAATAAGGGTTATCCGCCCATTCCATAAACTCATACCAAACTTCTTTAGAGTTGCCTTTATTTAAATAAATTTCGTCGTGAATAAAGGTAAGCCCTTTAAGGGGTGTCATAGTGCCGAAAATATCCCCCTTTTTATCCATAACACGCATTCTACATTCGCGGTAAATATCTTCGGGCGGTTCTTCGTCAAACCAAACAAAATCAAGTGAACTGCCTTGAAATTTTTCCCTACCTTGGTCGCAAGATTTAAAACCTATAACGGAAATCCCCCCAAAAACGTTTTTAATATGCAGTTGGTCTATTATGCCGCTCTTTAACGAATCTTTTTTCCCCGAAAGCATAGTAACTTCCGCTATCCAAGACGGATTTATATACGATAGAATTTTAGCCTGCGCCACGTCACGCTGAACCTGTTGCGAAAGCGATACTACCCACCCGAAAACGTTATCCTTATTTTTTCTATAAGGATGCACTCCACGCGCCATATAAACGGCTTCTACTGCGCCACACTCCGTCTTACCACTGCGGTTTCCCCCAAAAACCCACCTGTTCTTTTTTTGGCATTTATGGAAAGCAACTTGCTTATTATGAATAATTTCCCCCGTGTTATATTTATTAAGCCTATCTTCGCCCTTTCTCCGTTTTTCTTCCTGTTCTATTTTTATAATCCGCTCAATTATTTCCCGCATATCGCCCCTCGCATCACACCCGCATTTTAACACCGAACATTTGTTTGTAAATAGGTAACTGACTAAGAAAATTAAAAAAATTATAAAAAAATTTCCGCCCAACAAAAGCGGAAAAATTAAAAAGCCTGACGAAACCGTCGGGCTTTAATTATTTATTATTAAAATTGTTCGGGTGTTTCAAAAAGTTTAAACACCTTTTCAGGGCTACGCTTTTTGTTTTCATTTTTAAGCGTTTTTCCTTTCGTTGTTCTTTCTTCTAAAAGTATGGTTTCCGTATTTACCGTAAACGCCACGCCGAAAGTATCAATTACCGCTAAATCAAACGGCTCTTTAACCGTACCTGCATAAACGACTTTAGCGCCGCCAAGTTCAACGATTTTCATACCCTTCGTGCCTCTATTTTTAGCGTTAATTTCACTCGTTAAAACGCGCTTATAGAAACCTGCGTCAGTAACAATTACAAATTCCCCTTCACCGTCAACTTGCGTTGCAAGTATAATTTCGTCACCTTTACTTAAAGTAAAGCCTTTCACGCCACCTGCAACCCTTTTATTTATCGGGAAATTTTCTTTAACTGCCGTAGCGCTTAATCCGTTCTTTGTTACGAAAGCAAAATTTGCTTCGGGGTCGTCGTTTTCAACGGCAATAACTTCGTCATCATCTTTAAGAACGAACGCTTGATAATACGGTTTTATCAAATTATATTCTTCCCAAGCAGCCTTTTTGATTAAACCGTTTTTAGTAAAGAATATTAAATATCCGTCAGGAAGTTTTCCTTCGTCAACTGCAAAAAATGCAACGGGGTATTCGTTTCTTGCCGCTTCTTTTGCAACGGCGTTAAACTTCTGCCCTTTATCGCGATAACGGCATTCGGGCGCAACTTCTAAATCAATTTTACAACAGTTACCAAGGTTTGTAAACGCGTATAGAGTTTGGTCGCTACGCGCTTTAACGGCAAAGCGAATAAAGTCTTCAGCGGCAGAATTTTCTTTGACCTTTTTATCACTCATCTTAAAGTTCTTTTCGGTCATCTTCTTAAACATCTTGCCTTCAGTAAACGCCACAACGAAGTCGTCAATTTGTTTAAGTTCTTTTTCTACGCTCTCAATATCAAGTTCTTTATCGCCCATAATAATATTACTTCTGCGGTCGTCACCGTGCTTGCGCTTAATAGCGTTAAGTTCGGTTTTAACAACTTCCATCTGCTTTGCCTTGCTAGAAACGATTTCCGTTAAATATGCAATTTTTTTCTTTAACTCTGCAAGTTCTTCTTCTAACTTGTAAATTTCAAGTTTAGTAAGCCTTGCAAGCCTTAAATCGAGTATTGCGTTAGCCTGCGCTTCGCTCAAATCAAACCTTGCGCGCAGTTTAGCCCTTGCGTCTGCGGTATTTTCCGCGCTCTTAATAATTTTAATAACTTCGTCAATATTTCTTACGGCAACTATTAAGCCTTCCAAAATATGGGCGCGCTCTTTTGCGCGTTCAAGTTCAAACTTACTGCGCCTTAAAATTACTTCACGCTGATAGTTTACGTAATAACTTATAATTTCAAGTAAACCTAACTGACAGGGTTTTCCGTCAGCAATGGCAACCATATTTATACCGAAACTCGTTTCCAAATCGGTATTTTTATATAAATAGTTTAAAATCGCCTTTGCATCCGCTTCTTTTTTAAGTTTAATAACGGCGCGCATACCGTTTCTATCAGATTCGTCAACAACGTCTGCAATCCCGCCTAAAAGTTCTTTCCTTTCTTCTTTCATATCGGCGATTTTTTTAAGCAAGTTTGCTTTATTAACCTGATACGGAAGTTCAGAAATTATAAGGTTTTGTTTTTCACCCGTGTCCTTTTCAATATTAACGCGCGCTTTAATTTTTATTTTACCGCGCCCGGTTTTATAGGCTTCTTCAAGTTCTTCACCCGCAACTATATAACCGCCCGTAGGAAAGTCCGGCGCTTTAATATACTTCATCATTTCCTTTAAGGAAATTTTTGGGTTGTCAATATACGCTATAGTTCCGTTAATAACTTCCACCAAATTATGTGGCGGAATGTTAGTTGCAAGTCCAACCGCAATACCCGTTGCGCCGTTTACTAAAAGATTTGGGTATCTTCCGGGCAAAGTATCGGGTTCTTCTTGCGTATCGTCAAAGTTAAGGCTAAACTTAACGGTGTCTTTATCAATATCTTTTAAAAGTTCCAAAGCAAGTTCTTCAAGCCTTGCTTCAGTGTATCTGTACGCAGCGGCAGAATCCCCGTCTATCGTACCAAAGTTACCTTGCCCTTTAATAAGTGGCATTCTCATATTAAAATCTTGCGCAAGGTGAACGATAGCGCCGTAAACCGAACTATCACCGTGCGGATGGTATTTACCTAAAACTTCACCGACGATTTTTGCGCACTTTTTATAAGGCTTATCAGGCGTTAAACCCATTTCGTACATAGCGTAAAGTATACGCCTTTGAACGGGTTTAAGACCATCTTCAACACGCGGAAGCGCTCTATCTAATATAACGTTTTCCGCATACGGTATCATTGAATTTTTCAAAACTTCGTCAAGTGACGAAAATATTATACCCTTTTGGTTTTCCATTTGTTTCTCCCTTTATTTTAAGAGCGTTTCATCTTTGCGAACTTATCTTCTTTATTGAAGTTTGCGTGTTCAAAAATGTATTTCTTTCTCTCGCCAACTTCATCCCCCATAAGCACGGTTATAAGCCTGTCCGCTTCGGCAGCGTCTTCTATAGTAACCTGCATAAGAGCGCGCGTTTCAGGGTTCATTGTAGTTTCCCAAAGTTGACTGGGGTTCATTTCACCAAGCCCTTTATATCGCTGAATTTCCGCGCCCCTACCAACTTTTGCTTTTGCTTTATCAAGTTCACTATCGTCGTAAGCGTATTCTTCAACGCTACCCCTATGCACTTTATAAAGGGGTGGCATACCTATATAAACGTGCCCAGCCTTAATAAGTTCACGCATATATCTAAAGAAGAAAGTTAATAAAATTGCCCTTATGTGCGCGCCGTCTTGGTCGGCATCAGATAAAATTATAACTTTATGATATTTAAGCCCTTCTAAATCAAATTCCGAACCTATACCCGTTCCGAGCGCGGAAATAATAGTTCTTATTTCTTCATTTTGTAAAATTTGGTCAAGTTTCTTCTTCTCAACGTTAAGCGGTTTACCACGCAAAGGTAAAATTGCTTGATATTGACGAACGCGCGCTTGCTTTGCGCTGCCCCCTGCAGAATCCCCTTCAACTATAAACAGTTCGTTAAGTTCCGCTTTTCTACCCGAACAAGCGGCAAGTTTACCAACCAAATTCTGCGCTTCAATGCTCTTTGACGCTCTAGCAATTTCTTTTGCCTTTTTAGCGGCAAGCCTAACCTTTGCCGCGCCCAACGCCTTATTTATAATAGTATCAAAAACCTTGCCCAGTTTTTTATTTTTCATAAGCGTTGCAAGTTCGTTTACGGTAACGTATTCTACCGCAGGGCGCGCTTCGGGGTTACCGAGTTTAGTTTTGGTTTGCCCTTCAAACTGCACGTTTTGCATTTTAATAGAAATTATCGCGGTTAAACCTTCTTTAAAGTCGTCACCGAGTAAGTTGTCGTCTTTTTCTTTTAAAATATTTTTTTCCCTAGCGTAATCGTTAAGCGTACGCGTTAGCCCTGAACGGAAACCCGTTTCGTGCGTACCGCCCTCGCCCGTAGGAATGTTATTAACGTAAGAATAAACGCTGTCCGTATACGCGTCTGTATGCTGAATTGCAAGTTCAACGTAAATATTATCTTTAGTTGCCGAAACGAAAAGCGGTTCTCCGTAAAGCGAAGATTTACCTTCGTTCAAATACTTAACGAAATCCACTATACCGCCGTCAAATTTATAAGTACGGCTAAAATCGGTGTTTTC
>JAFVOV010000111.1 GCA_017505675.1 Clostridia bacterium | reverse complement strand
TGCTAAAAACAGCGCAGTATTTTTCGCCGTTTCAGTTATTTCTTCTCTTGAACCAGATAAATTATACCGATAAGTGTGAACGCCGTCTTTCATTCCAACGGCAATATAACACAGCCCAACGGGTTTTAAACTGTCGTCACTTTTAGGTCCTGCTATACCCGTAGTTGCAATAGCAACGTCACAATTACCGCTTTTAAGTAATCCTACCGCCATTTGATAGGCGACAACCGAACTTACCGCGCCGTGTTTTTCAATATCGGCTTTATTTACGCCTAGCCTTTTAATTTTGCTTTCGTTTGAATAAGTGACCATACCTTCCGATACGCACGCTGACGCGCCCGGACTTGCTATAACTGAAGAAACTACCCTTCCGCCCGTAAAAGATTCCGCAACGGAAAGTTTTAAGTTTTTAAGTTTTAATATATCGAAAAGCCTTTCGCCAAGAGTAGTATCATACTCTGCGTAAATTCCGTCCTTATGCTCTGAAACAACGTATCTTATAACTTCACCGCGAACGTCCGCCCCAGCGCTTTCATCAAACAAAAGGTCGGCAGTAATATCCCCGCATTTGTTTGATATACTGTAAGTAAAACCGTTCACCCCTATATTTTCCGCTTCGTTAAGCGTTTTATTTAGAGCGTTTTCATCCCCGAAATATTTCAAGGTGAACCGTCTTCTTTTTAGTGAAAACTTATTTTCTAAATACGGGATAACGTATTTATCACACATAAGTTTAATTTCTTTATAACCACAAGGTAATACCGCAATAGTTAATTCCGCAGTATCAAGCATAAACCCTTGATAAGGCCCGTTTATATTTGGTATAACCGTGCCGTCCATAGGCAAATAACAGTATGATTCCGGATATTCAACACCGTCAGCCTTTGACACCGCGTCAAGAAAACTTTTTGCGTTTTCATTTTCTACGAGCGCGCTGTCTGCGCTTTCAACTAAAATATTTTTCAAGTCAAACCCAACGCTATCCCCGCCAACGATAATTAAATTATCCATTCTATCCTTAAATTCTTCAAGCCTTTTTCTAAAGCCTAAATCGTCGGTATCAGATAGAACTTCAACGGAATCAATAGTAAAACCACCGCTTACGAACGCGTTTACCACACCTGAATAATATTCGCCGTCAAGATCAATTTCCGGCGAGCGAAAAAACACCAAAACCGTTTTCATTATTAGTCCTTTAAAACTGATTTGTTTTTAATAAGACATTCTATACCAGAATAAATAGTAAGGAGCGTTGCTACGCCTAAAAGCGCTAGTCCTATAATATTTAACACGCTAAATGCTTCTGGCATAAAATCTGCGCCAACCAAAAGCACCGCAATAGCAATATCTTGAACGAAAGTTTTAATCTTACCTGACTTATCAGCCGCTAAAACCACGCCTTTTGATGCAGCCACGATTCTAAATCCGCTAACGATAAGTTCCCTTGCAATTATAACCGCAACGGCTATTGCGCCGTATAACGGTAGAATAGTTAAACCGCCGTACGGCATAAGCATAACGATAAGCGCGGTTGAAACAAGCACTTTATCTGCAATAGGGTCTAAAAATTTGCCAAGGTTGGTAACTAAATTATATTTTCTTGCAATGTATCCGTCTAAAAAGTCGGTAAGCGCCGCTAAAACGAAGATTACCGCAGAAATCAAATAGTTAAAAGGTATAGCCGTAATATAAAAGACCGCAACGAATAAAGGTATCATAATAAGTCTTAAAACGGTAAGTTTGTTTGGTAAATTCATAATCTCTCTCCGTAAAGGTCGTAACCCGTTGCCTTAATAATTTTTATTTGATAAGTAGTTCCGTATTCGACATCATCCGCCGAAAAAAAGTAAACCTTTCCGTCAATGTCAGGCGCGTTAAAATACGCCCTGCCGTAATAAACTAATTCGTTAGCATCAAAGCCTTCTGCAACCACGCTAAAAGTTTTACCAATAAGCGCTTTTGCATTTTCTTTAACCACCTTTTTTTGAACGGAATAAAGTTTTTTAAGTCTTTTAGTTTTTACGCCCGCAGGTATTTGACCGTCTAAACGGGCAGCGGCAGTACCCTGCTCTTTACTGTACTTAAAAAAACCTGCGTTGAAAAGTTTTGCGTTTTGTAAAAAATCCACTAAATTATTAAACGCTTGCGCGCTTTCGTTTGGGAAACCCGTTATAAAAGTTGAACGAATAGCAATATCGGGGATTTCTTTTCTTAACTTTCTAATTAGTTCAAGATAGCCTTTACCCGTGCCTTTTCTGTTCATAAGTTTAAGCACTTTATCATCTGCGTGTTGCAAAGGCATATCAATATATTTAACAAGTTTTGAGTTTTCTTTAAGTTCTTGAATAAGCCCGTCGGTAACGTTTTCAGGATAACAGTAAAGTAGCCTTATGCTTTTAACGCTATCAAGAGCTGATAATTTTTTAATAAGCGTAACTAAATTTATATTTTCATCAAAATCTTTGCCGTACGCCGCAGTATCTTGCGCCACTAAAATTAGTTCGTTTACTTCGCCTAAACTTTCCGTTTCTTCAATAAGGTCACCTATTGGAACGGAGCGATATTTTCCGCGTATGTAAGGTATTAAACAATAGGTGCAATGGTTTGAACAACCGTCTGCAATTTTCAAATATGCGTATCCGTTAGTGGTAAGCACTCTCTTTTTACCGCACTCACCTCGCGGAACGCCTACGTTTATAACCCTTTCGCCACAATAAATCTTATCTATAACTTCAAGCATTTGAGCATAATCGGAAACGCCTAAAAAAGCATCAACTTCGGTAAGTTCAAAGGCAATTTCATCAACAAACTTTTGTGGCAGACAGCCCGTTACTATCAACTTTTCAAGAACGCCGTTATTTTTATATTGCGCCGCGTCTAAAATCTCAAAAACGGCTTCCTTTCTAGAACTTTCCAAAAATGCGCACGTGTTGACTATAATGATTTCCGCTTGTTCAATATCGCTTACTAGCGTATGCCTTTCTTTTAATATCGCTAACATTTTTTCGGTGTCAACGCGGTTTTTATCACACCCAAGCGAAATAACGCCGATTTTCTTATTTTCTACCATAATAATTATCCGTTACAATACTTCAGGGGGCGGACCGAACTTGGCTTCAAATTCTTCTTTAGTCAAAAGCACCCTGCGCGCTTTACTACCTTCGTTTCCGGTAATAAACTTCATCCTTTCCATTTTGTCAATTAAGCCACCCGCTCTTGAATAGCCTATTTGGAAACGGCGTTGAAGTTGTGAAATAGAAACGGTTTCACAATTAACGGCAAGCCACAACGCCTTTAAGAAGAACTGGTCAATTTCGTTAGGGTCTTTAACCATATCTTCAGCGCCGTAACTCGTATCGTCTTGTTGCGGACGAGTTTCTTTTTCTAAAAATTCTTGAACTCCCTCATCAAAATACGCGGTATTATGTTCTTTAATATAATTTACCACATTGGTTATTTCTCTCGGTGTAATATAAGCGCCTTGATATCTTTCGGTATCGCTCATAGATAAATTTTTATACAGCATATCGCCGTAACCCAAAAGTTTTTCCGCGCCAGCGCCACCAAGTATAGTTTGCGAATCGTTAAAATTCATAACTTTAAGCGCTATACGGGACGGCAAGTTGGTTTTAATAGTACCCGTAATAACGTCAACTGACGGACGTTGCGTTGCAAGTACCAAGTGAATACCCGCCGAACGTGATTTTGCCGCAACCATACGGATACGCGCTTCTAAATCTTTCTTGCATTGTTCCATAAGGTCTGCAAGTTCGTCGATAACGAAAACAATTCTTGGTAATTTAGGTATTGTATCGCTTGCAATTTGCGAGTTATAATCGTCTATATTACTAATAAACCCACCGCACTCGGTAAACATATCGTTTCTGCGCGTGGTTTCTTCATACGCCCATTGTAAAAGCGCTATCGCGCGTTTAGGCTCGGTAACAATTTCGTCAACGAGTAAGTGCGGTAAGTGTTCGTATTTTCTAAACTCAACGCTCTTGGGGTCGACCAAAACTAGTTTCAATTCTTCGGGGCTATAGCGCATAATAAGGCTAACGAGCATAACGTGCAAGCACACGCTCTTACCCGAACCGGTTGCGCCTGCAACCAAGAAGTGCGGACCTTTTGCTAAATCATCACTTATCGCGTTACCGACAATATCTTTACCGATAGCAAAATTAAGCGCGCCTTTGCTCTTTTTAGCAGCCATGCCTTCCATAACTTCTTTTAAGCCTACGGTAGTTTTAACGCTGTTTGCAACTTCAATACCAACCAAGTTTTTACCGGGAATAGGCGCTTCAATTCTAACACCATCTTTAGCGGAAAGACGCATTTTAAGGTCAGAATCGTGATTTAAAACCCTCTTAACGGGTATACCTGCAGGCATCATAATTTCATAACGGGTTATTGACGGACCTTGAACGTAATTTTGCGGTACTGCGTTAATGTGAAAATCTTCTAAAGTTCTTTGAATAATTTCCATTCTTTCTTGATGGTTTTCTTCACACGCGTTAATCGGTTGTGAAAAATCTTCTAACAAATCAAGTGGCGGACGGAAATATTCTCTATTGATGGGTGGCGCGGGTTTTTTGGGCTTTTCTTCTTCAACCACAGGTTGTTGTTCTGGTTCAACAACACCAAAGCCACGCCTTGAGCCTGCGTTATTATCTGCAACTACTCTACTGGTATAGCCTAGATTTTCAGCAGGCGGTGTTTCTTTTATAGGCTCTTTTTCCGTGTCCCCAAAAATGCCCCTTATTCTGCCGTTATTTATAATAGGCGATTCTGCGGGTTTTTCTTCTTCTATAATAGGTTCTTCCGCAACGGGAACTTCGTTCACGCTTTCTTCAGAGATAACCGTACTTCTAGTTCTTTCAGTAAACGCGCGACCAACAAAATTGGTATCGTTTTCTAAACTTTCAGTATCTTCGTCAGTTTCGTCTATAAACGGAATATCGTTAATTTCAACGGAATTTTCGTTCTTAACTTCTTCTACGTTCTCCGTTTCCGCTTCAACAGCGCGGAAAACTTCTTCCATTTCTTCTTTGGTAAAATCACTATCGTCCGGTTCAACAACGTTAGCATACCTAGCGCCGAATGCTTCTGCGCGCGCTGCTATGCTGTCTTGTTCGTTAGCAATAGGCGAAACGGACGGAGTTGGCTGTTGATGTTCAATAAAGGGAATTTGTTCAGCAGGCTTTTCTTCTTGCTTTGGTTCTTCGCTATATCTATTGACGTAACTTGATACTTCGGTTGTGCCGTAAGACGGCGCGGTATAAGTTGGATAAGTTTTTTCATTAAACTTTTCCATATCTATAACCGCAGGAGTTTTAATATAATCTAACTTCTTCTTAAAATCGTCGTTTTCAACGGGTTGTTCAGTAGCGCCTGTATTAACCACGCCCAAACCGCCTTCAACGAAACCTATCTTAATGCCCGAAGGATTTTTTTCATCTTTACTTATTTCACGCTTGTTTTTAACTGCAAAATCATCAGGGTTATTTACGAATAATTTTTGCTTACCGCCCGCAGAAGAAAAATCTACACCGCTAACAGGGTATTCTTTAGTGCCGGCAATATCAACGTCAAGTTCCCCGTCGCCTTCCCTAACGAACGAACTTCTAAACCTAACTTTATTAGACTGTTTTTGTTTGGGGGTAGAATTGATAAAATCTTTAATCCCAAAGTAGCACACAACGGCAAGCAAAACGCCTAAAACAACGTAACTGCCCACGTTAGTTAAAAGCCTTGAGAATACGAAAGCGAAAAGCGCGGTAAAAAATCCGCCGGCAGAAGTGGTTGCAATACCACCTGCACCCATACGGTATGATTCTGAAATATATTCGCCGTAAGTCATTTCACCGCTACCGATTGTTGCAATATGCGAAATGAGCGCGATTAAAACAAAACTTAAAGTGATATAAAATTTTCTTTTTGCGCTTATGCCCGTGCTTTTTCCGCTTATGAGTAACACGCCCATAACTATAGCGTAAATCAACACGCCGTAAGCAAAAAAGCCGAAGCACCCGAATAAAAATGAATTTACGTGCAAACCTACGGCTGAAAAAATATTTTCACGCGTTATTAAGCAAACCAAACAAAGCGTAGCAAAAAGTATAAGCACTACGCCCAAAGTTTCTTTGGTAAAAACCAAACTTTTATTTTCTTTATCTTTATTGTTTCTACCTAAACCGTTCAAGAGTCCACCCCTATTATTATCGTCTTATAAATTATAACAAAATTTAACCGCTTTTACAATTCTTTAAGGGAATTTTTTTTAAATATTTAAATATTATTTTAATATATAATAAACGCGCGTAAAAATAAAGGCGCGGAAAAGTTTCCACGCCTAAAATTCCTTTTAATGTTTTACTTTTTTTGTTCAGCCATATAAAGTAGCCTTCCGCATTGGTCGCAATCAATAACTTCACCGTTTTTAAGTTTATTCATTTCAGACATCGGAAGTTCCATTCTACACGCACCACAAACGTTGCCCTTAACTTCATAAAGTACGGGGTAAATTTTATTCGCGCGCTTTTTTAAGTACCTTTCCATAAGCGACGGCTCAACCTTTTCTTTCAAAGCGTCAAGTTGTTTAACCGCAGAATCTTTTTCATCTTTACAAGACTCTTTTAACGCATTGTATTTTTCAGCGTTTTCTTTATATTGAGCCTGCGCCGCCTGCGTAGTCTTTTTAATGGTAGAATATTCTTTTATAACAGCCTGAATTTCTTCTAAAATTTTGCCCGCTTTATTCCCAAGCGTTTTTATCTTTGAAATAAGTTCTTCGGCTTTTTTAATTAAATATTGTGCTTCTTTTTCATCAGCAACCGCGTTAAGAGCGTCGGTTATTTCAGATTCTTGTTCTTTCAATTTAATCTGTTCTTCGGTAGCCTTTTCATAAGTTGCGTAAAGTTCCGCAGCGCGCGCGTCAAGTTTATTAACGCTTTCTTCAACGCCTTCAAGATACTTTTTTGCGCTCATTGCCTTTTTTCTTTCTTCGCTACCTGCAAGCATAGTTTCAATTTTTTTAAGGTTAGCGTCTGCTTCTTGATAAGCAAGTAATGCCTTTATCATATCAAAATTCTCCTTTATATGAATCTTTTATCTAAAAAATAATAAACTTCGGCTTTGCCGTTAAGTTTTTCTTTAATATCCAAATAGAATTTATTAAATCCGTATTCTTCTGAAACGTAATGCGGTAAAATAACCACGTTTTTACCAAGTTCAATCAACTCTTTAAGTTCGTGATGCGCTATGTCGGACGTAATAATCGTGTCCGCATCAGTTTTGCCACTTGCTACCGCGTCAAGCGCCAACGACGCGCCCCCACCGCAAAAGGACGCTATCTTTTTAACTTCGCCATCTCCGTAAGCAATAACTTTATCCGTACCGAAAGTTTTAGAAATTTCATCCTTAAATTCACTTACACTTAAAGGTAAAATATCCGCTTGTCTACCGTAACCGCACTTATCTGAAAGCGGGTCTAAAATTTTGGGATTTTTACCACCCAAACCGTTAGATAACAACTCGTCTATTCCCTTTTCAGTAGTATCGAGATTTAAATGCATTGAAATAACGTTTATATTATTTTTAACCGCGTCTATTACGGGTTTTGTTTGCCCGTTAACGCTTAAACTTTTAACGCCTTTATAAATTGCAGGGTGATGAGTAACTATAGCGTTACAATTTAGTTCGATAGCCTTTTTAACGGATTCATTTGAAAGGTCTAGCGAAAACAAAACTCTTTCTGCTTTTTCATTACATTCAATAAGCAATCCGCTGTTATCGTAATCACCACGCTCTATCATTTGATAACTTAACGATAACGGCGCGTAATCTTCAAGCACGGCTAGCAGTTCTTTTAATTTAAAGGTATTTTTCAAGTTTCTCAATTTCCTTTATCATATTTTCTTTAGTTTCGCCCTTGACTTTAGGGTTTAAAATATATTCTTTGAGCCTTTTTATCCTTATCGAAAGCATTTCAACAAACGCTTTACCTTTTTCGTTTATATTATCGCGCCCAAATTCAATTTCTTCTTGCGTGAGCGTATCTAATCCCTTTTTTAGCACTATAAGGTCGTAAAACTTACCGGCGCTCTTAAAAACGCTATCATAAACTATTTTATACCCCGCGTTTACGGCGCATAAACGCACATGAGCGCAGTTCTTCATAGGTTGCAAAACAAGTCTTTCGGGCAATATTTTAGCGCTGTTTATTATCGAACAAATCTCTTCCCCACCCATACCGGCGATTAAAGATAGGTCACAGTACCCAACTTTGTTAAACCCATCCGACACCACGCTTTCTGCCTTACCACTCTCTATATAAGGGCGCAGTAATTCTTCGGCTTTACTTAAACATTTAGCGCTTATATCTGAAATTATCGCTTTTTCACACTTTCCGCTATCTAGCATTGCCTTTGCAATATAGCCGTGGTCACAACCTATATCGGCAAACACACCGCAGGGCGAAAGCCGAGCAAAAATTTTATTTAGCCTGTCCGTCATTGCTTGTCAATATATTCTTTAAGTCTTTTAGAACGGCTTGGATGGCGCAATTTACGGAGCGCCTTTGCTTCAATTTGACGGATACGTTCACGGGTAACGTTAAATTCTTTACCAACTTCTTCTAGCGTTCTAGGTTTGCCGTCATCAAGACCGTAGCGAAGCCTTAAAACTTTTTCTTCACGCGGAGTTAGCGTATCCAAAATGCCGATTAACTGCTCTTTAAGCATAGTATATGAAACGGCATCCGTTGGCGCTGCGCTCTTTTCGTCTTCAATAAAGTCGGAAAGGTGACTATCTTCTTCTTCACCGATAGGCGTTTCAAGTGAAACGGGGTCTTGGGCAATTTTTTGAATTTCCCTAACGCGTTCTTCAGTAATACCCATTTCAACGGCTATTTCTTCGGGCAAAGGTTCTCTGCCGAGTTCTTGTAAAAGTTTTCTTGAAACTCTAATAAGTTTATTGATTGTTTCAACCATGTGAACGGGGATACGGATAGTTCTTGCTTGGTCTGCGATAGCGCGGGTTATAGCCTGTCTAATCCACCACGTCGCGTAAGTTGAAAACTTAAAGCCCTTTTGATAGTCAAACTTTTCAACCGCTTTCATAAGCCCCAAATTGCCTTCTTGAATAAGGTCTAAAAACTGCATCCCCCTACCCATATACCTTTTAGCGATAGAAACAACCAAACGCAAGTTTGCTTCGGAAAGAAGGCGTTTTGCAGTTTCATCTCCTTCCATCATCTTTTTTGCAAGTTCAGTTTCTTCTTCAGGTTGAAGTAGTGGAACTTTACCTATATCTTTAAGATACATTTTAACGGGGTCGTCCATACTGATTTCGTTAAGCAGTTGGTCGAAAAGGTCTTTATCGCGTTCGTATTCGTCGATAATTTGTACCCCTTGATTATCAAAAAGTTTATAAATTTCTTCAATTTGAGCGGGCGTAGCGGCAAACTTATCTAACCTATCAAATAGTTGTGACATTTTTATATTACCGCTCTTTTTATGTTCCGCGATAATTTCCGCCACTGCCGTAGATAGTTCCGGCGATAAAATTTCGTCTGTAGGCGCGCCTAATGATTGAGTGTTTTCATTAACTTTTATCTCTTTTTCTTCCATTTTTGTCCTCCTGCGGAATAAACCGCGTTCGTTATATGTTAGTGAATTATTTTAACTTATTTTTTTCTGCAAGTAATTTTGCCATCTCCGTAGCGTAAGCACGGCGTTTATCGTTATCGGTTTCTGAAGAAAACATAACGGTCAACTTTTCTAAATCTTTATCAAGTTTCGCTTTTTTAACCGTGCGCACGCAGTCGAAAAAATACGTCGCTTGGTCAAACTTTTTGTTTTCATCCGTTTCAAGCCCTGCAATTCTAGAAAGTTCATCCGAATATTCTTCAGGCAAAATTTCGTAAAGTTCGTTAAAACGCACTTTGCCGTTATTTTTTAGTTTGTCCGTAATATAACTTTTTATTTCAATATGCGCAGGAAGATTAAATTCCAGCGTATCTATATTTAATTCTTCGGTAAACCTTTTACCAAATAGGTATGACGCTAAAATAAACCTTGATGCAAGAACGGTTTTATCCCCCACGTCATCCGTAAACTGTGGCGCTTTTACCGTTTCAGTTTCCGTTTCTGGATTTTCAGGGATACTATATAAATCCCTTTTTAGCGCTTCAAGCGAAGTTCCCGTAATATCACGCACAACCTTTAAAAGGTCTTCTTGCTCTGCCGCAGAAGTGCTTTCACGTATAACGCGCATTGCGTTAAATACGTATTTACGCTTACCGTCAACGGTGTTTACGTCATAAGTACGGCGCAAAATATCAAGTTTAAAATCAATTAACGGTTTAGCGTCGTCAAGCAGTTGCCTATATCCGTCTGCGCCCTGTTTTTTAATAACGTCATCAGGGTCCATACCGTCAGGTAGCGCAACTACTTTAACTTCCAAACCTTCTTCTTTAAGAATTTCAAGCCCCCTAATGGACGCTTTTTGACCTGCAAAATCCCCGTCGTAACTGATATAAACTTTATCTGTATAACGCTTTAATATGCGCGCTTGGTCTTTAGTGAGCGCCGTTCCCATACTTGCAACTACGTTTGGGAAACCCGCTTGAAATAACGAAACCACGTCAAGATGCCCTTCAACCAAAATAACCGAATCAATACCTTGACTGTTCTTTATTTTTTTAAGATTATTTAAGTTGAAAAAGGTTTTACCTTTTGAAAAAACCGCCGTTTCTTTGGTGTTGATGTATTTTTGTTCTTTCCCGCTGTCAATTCTCCTGCCCACCATTGCAAGCACGTTGCCGAACTGGTCGATTAGCGGAATAATAAGCCTTTTACCAAGCCAGTCAAAATACCTTCCGTTCTTTTCACCTACCGCGCCCGATAAAACCATTTCTTCATTAGTGTATCCTTTAGACTTTAAATACGCTGGTAGAGAATTAAAATCAAGCGACGCGCCAAGCCCAAACTGCGTTACCGTTTTAGGCGTTAATCTTCTTGAAAGGGCGTATTCGTAATATTCAGCGCCCTTTGCGCTTTTTATATTAGAAACGTAAAACAACGCCGTATCACGCAACACGGAAAGCAACCTTTCACGCTGGCGTTTTTGTTCTTTAATCTTTTCGTCGTCATACTTAATTTCCGGGAGTGGCATTTTTGCGCGTTCGGCTAAAAATTTAATAGCGTCTGCAAAGTCAAGCGACTCAATATCCATTGCAAAACTAATAACGTCACCGCTCTTATGGCAACCGAAACAATAGAAAAACTGCCCCGTTGGGTTTACTGAAAAGGATGCCGTCTTTTCGTGATGAAAAGGGCATTTTCCCCAAAAGTTCCCCCCGCGTTGCTCCAAGCGGACGTATCTTCCGACAAAATCGACTATATCGTTTTTGTTTTTAAGTTCTTCAATGAACTTTGCATCATAACCTTTCATTTATAATTTCCACTTCTTCGGAACAAAAATTTCCGTAAACGTTTTTACTGCGTAAATATCACTCATACCCGAAATATAATCGCAAAGAACGGTGTCAACACTTTCGTTTTCTAACCTTTTAACATAAAATTCCGGCAACTTTTCGGGTGTTTTCATATAATATTCGTATAGAGCGGTAAGCATTCTATCCGCCCTTGCTTCTTCATCTTTAAAGGTTTTATCGCCGTAAACCCTTTCAAACAAAAAATTTCTTAAAGCGTTGGTCGCTTCCGCAACGTCTTCTTCCATTTCCACTTTGTTTTTTCCGTCACTACAATTAAAAATTGATTTAAGCATAGTGTTTATACGCTGGCGCGAAGTTTGACCAAGCAATAAAACGGCATCTTTAGGCAAATCACTTAAAGTAATAAACCCACCGCTTAACGCGTCGTCAATATCGTGATTTATATAAGCAATTCTATCCGCAAGGCTGACTGCTTTTCCTTCTAAAGTTTTGGGGTTACACTTTAACTTGTGGTTAATTATTCCATCAACCACTTCTCTAGTTAAATTTAGCCCGCGCCCGTCGTTTTCTAAAAAATCAACAACCCTACCAGACTGCTCGTTATGAGAAAATCCGTTGGGGTTAAGTTTATTTAATATTCTTTCCCCCGAATGACCGAAAGGCGTATGCCCTAAATCATGTCCCAAAGCAATGGCTTCCGTTAAATCTTCGTTTAATGAAAGCGCGCGAGCAATACCCCTTGCCACTTGCGAAACTGCAAGCGTGTGGGTTAAACGCGTTCTGTAATGGTCACCTTCAGGCGAAAAGAAAACTTGCGTTTTATTTTTTAAGCGCCTAAACGCCTTGCAATGAATAATTCTATCCCTATCGCGCTGAAAATCCGTGCGCATAGGGCATGGTTCTTCCGCCCTTAATCTGCCTACGGTATCGCAAGATTTAAGAGCATAAGGTGATAAAAACATTTCTTCTTTTTTCAAAGTTTTATCTTTCATAAAAACCCCTTAAAAATTATCACATATAATAATACGCCCTAAAAATCAAAAACCCTTTTTTAAATTTAAATTTTTTTAAAATATTTATT
>JAFVOV010000110.1 GCA_017505675.1 Clostridia bacterium | reverse complement strand
AGTGTCTTCTTTTTAAGAAATTTATTTTATATCTTGATTTTTTTAATAAAATGATTTAATATACAAATATGGTAATAGATAACATTTGGGATTACGCTACAACTGAAGAAATACCTATGGGTTTTAAGATTACCAGCCTTGGGGACGTTTCCGTTCACACACATTCTTTCGTGGAAATTTTTTACGTTACCAACGGCTCGGCTAATCACAAATTTAACGGCGGTCCGTCAAAGCCGATACAGGCTGGCGACGCTTATTTAATCTTGCCATCGCAAACCCACTCTTTTATTCGCACCAAAGAAACAGTTTGCTCCCACCGCGATATTATAATACGCGAAAGTTTCTTTCACGAAGTTTGTGATTTTATTGACCCCACGCTTTTTGATAAGTTATCTAGCGGTGAAATTTCACCACACGTAACCCTTTCCCCTGCAAAAGTAAATTACCTTGAAAATCAAATAAATATCATAAATCAGATACTTCCCACGTCAATCGGACAGAAAAAAGCAATTATCAAAACGTTTGCAGCAGCGCTTTTAGAGCCGTTTTTAACTTATAAAGCGGAAATGCACTTTAGCGAATTCCCCGCTTGGTTTAAAAACTTGCTTTCTAACTTTAATATGATTGAATATATGCAACAAGGGCTTAATAAAATATTAAAGCCGTTTAATTACGACCGCAAATATCTTTGCCGAGTTTTTAAAAAATATATGGGAATCACAATGACTGATTACCTAAATCATATACGGCTTGATTACGCAATGAATATGATTCAAAGCACAAACAAAAATATTTTAGATATTGCGCAAGATTTAGGGTTTTCTTCCGTTTCATACTTTAACGTAATATTTAAAAAACGCTACGGCATTACGCCTATGGAAGCAAGGCAAAACAGTAAAAAATAATTTTTATATAACAAAAAAAGACGCGATATCCCCGCGTCTTTTTTATGTGCAATTTTCTCTTTTTTATTATCTATTAATTCTCCCGATAACTATATGTTCGCCACCGGATACGACGAAAGAATTTTTGCTATCTTTCTTTTCCATAATAGTTGCGGGGTTACCGTCAACGGTAATTGTTTCAATATAATCTGGCAAAATAATTTCACCCGTTATACCGAACGGAACTTCTGCTTTTAATATAAATTCTTCTTTTACTGAATACTCAACGCTAGCCCTGCCGTAAGGTGTGTTTTTGCTCATAGAGGCACTATTAACTTCTTTTATAACCTTTGGTGCGTAAGTGATTTTTTTAGCGTAAAGTTCAGATATATCTAACCCTGCAACGTGTTTATACACCCACAAAAGCACGCTACCGAACATAGGATGGCAATGTGAAACGCTCGTTCCGGGTTGACCGGGCCAATGCTTAAGCCAATGCTCTGGAAGCGTTGTTTCCCCGTCTATCATATCGTAGTAAGACGGCGCGGTTTTTTCAGTTAGAACTCTAAACGCCACGTCGCTTCTGCCTGCTAAAGTCAATGCGTCAAGCAGTTTTGGCGTAAGCACTATGCCCGTATCGAAATGCGGGTCTTTATCATATTTATCAACTATTTTTTTAAGTAACTTTTCCGCAATATCAGCGTCGGCAACGCCGTTTATTGCAGGTAAAATATTCGCGCCTTGAATACCGTCTGCGTAGTCACAAGTTTTTGCATTAAAATATTTTTCGTTTATAGCGTTTTTAACCTTTTCTTTAAGGTCTTTTAAGTAAGGCAACTTATCGTTAAGCCCCGCAATAACGCACATTTCTTCGGTTTTACTTATAGCAAAAAACCACGCAAGAGTATTCATATACATCTTATCTAAAACGGTTACTTCAGGGGTTAACCAGTCACCTAAACACCAACTTGAATCAGAGCCGTAAATTATATAGTCGCCGTTATGCTTGGTATTATAGTAATCAACTAATTTTAAGCACGCGTCAACCGCAAGCATAATTATACGCTCATCACCCGAAAATCTATATAAAAGGTCTGGTATTACTACTAGCGCGTTACTCCACCATAAGCCACCGCCACCTGCTATAAACGGCGCGGTATAAGGCACGTATCCGTTATTACCTTGCGCAGCAACTATATCGTTAAACCATTTCTTATAAAAATTAAATGTGTCAAGCGAATAAAGCACCGTTTCAGCAACTAATTGACCGTCACCCGTGTAAGGTAATTTTTCCCTTTGCGGACAGTCGCTCGGTACGGAACAATGCATATTTGCGCGCTGTGTAGTTAAGAAAACTTCATTAAGCCTATTTAAGAATTCGTTTGAACAATTAAAAAATCCGTCCTGCGCTACGTTTGATGAAATAAACAAGGATTTTACGTCTTTAACTTCATATTCGCCGTCACACTCTATCGTTGCGTAGCGATAACTGCTCCAATGAAAATACGGTTCTATAACGTCTTCACCACCAGACAAAATATATTCACATTGCTGGTCTAAATGCCCGATAACGTATTTACCGTCTTCATAAGCAAGCCAGCGCCCGGTTAAAATATCTAACTCACCGTTAGTTTTAACTTCATAATATTTTACGGTAAGTTTACTTCCTTTATTTCCCTTCACCGTCATTTTAAGACCGCCGGTGTGGTTTTTCCCGAAGTCGTATTCGGTCACACCCCCGTTTTGCGCGGTATTAAGGGGTTTAATAACTTCAATAACCTTATCCAAAACACCTTCGTTTGCATATAATTTGCCAGTTGGCGCTTTTGCTAATTTAACTTTTTTATAAGCGTTTTCAGGCGCGGTAAAATCAATTTTATCACACGCAAACAGTTGTGATTTTATATTAACGTTGCGCACTTGGCAGTCTTTATCACTTATAATAATTTGCTTGCCGTTTTTAGTTTCAACGTGAAGTTCAAAAATAAGTTTAGGATTGCCGTAATTAAAACTAGGGTCAGTAATATTTTTATCTTCGTTGCAATACCAGCCTGTACCCAAAAGTACGTTTATGCTATTTTCCCCTGCCTTAATTTTATCGGTAACGTCAAAAGTATCGTAACAAACGCTCTTTTTATTATTGTTAAAGTTATCTTCGTTATAACCTTTATTGTTAAGCCCCGTTCTTAAATCAAAATCGGTAAGCACGGGCTTAAAATAATTGTCGTCAGTTTCTTTGCCGCTAATAAACGATTTATAAAAACCAAGCCCAACAATATATAGCCTTGCTTTTTTTACCGAGCCGTTAATATGAAAGGTTTTTTTAACTTCTGCAACGTGACCGTCGTAATTAGGGTTTTCCACCCACTTTGCAGTAAAATCTTCGTTATTTAACCCCGTTTCAAAACTAGTGGACGCAGAATACACTTTAGCGCCCGAATAAACCGTTGCT